>DPSB01000322.1 GCA_003537495.1 Cytophagales bacterium
GTGTTCGGTATTCATTATTTACCAATTTTGGACCACATGATGTTTACACCTATGCAGAAGGTGGCGTTAGAGATATAACAACACTTATTGATACCCTAAATTATGCGCGTGGTAAAAAGATTGCCTCATATGGTGGGCCTGAATATAGAATCTCGGCACGTTATAATTATTCGCCTAACCAATCATTAAAGTTAAGTTATAACCGTCATCGGCAATATTTACAAATGCTATCGAACACAACTGCGATTGCCCCAACAGATGTCTGGAAGTTGAGTGATCCGTACGTCAAACCGTTAATAGGCGACCAAGTATCTTTGGGTTATTATATGAATAATCCAAAACGATCTTTAGAAGTATCGATAGAGGCTTATTATAAGTGGATGCAAAATTTTTTAGACTACAAAGGAGGTGCCGAACTAATTCAAAATCATCATATTGAAACTGATATTTTAAATGCGAAAGGAAAAGCCTACGGATTAGAGTTTATGCTCAAACGTACCTCTGGTAAATTAAATGGATGGTTGAGTTATACCAACTCACGCTCTTTACTTTTAACAAGAGGAGAAAACCCAACTGAAACAATCAATCGTGGATCTTTTTATCCAAGTAACTATGACAAGCCCCATGCAGTTAATCTGATTGGTAACTACAAATTTAATAGGCGATTCAGCACATCTATAAATCTTGTTTATAGCACCGGAAGACCTATTACATTGCCTATCAGCATGTACAGTATTGAGGGGGTTTCCAGACTTATTTATTCCGAAAGAAATCAGTATCGCATTCCTGACTATTTACGTACAGACCTTTCGCTTAACATTGAAGGGAATCACAAAATTAAGAAGCTTGCACATAGCTTCTGGAGCATTTCTGTTTATAATCTCACAGCAAGACGGAACGCCTACTCTGTTTTTTATACATCTGAAAATGGAGAAATCAAAGGTTACAAACTATCTATATTCGGTACAGCCATACCATCGTTATCCTACAACTTCAAATTCTAATACACCGAATGAAACGAAGTTTATTAATTTTTATAGTATGTCTTTCTGCTTGTATTGACCCGTATACGCATCCGGAAATTGAGAAGTCCAACCCACTTTTAGTTGTGGATGGATTTATCAACCCATTGGAAATTAGTAAAATCACATTGAGTTACACTCAAGATTTGAACCTTGGTGGTTCAACAGCACCTTCTTTCGAAATCGGAGCTGAGGTTTGGGTAGAAGATGAACAGGAAAACAAGCTTTCTTTGACTAGCGACAATCAAGGAAATTACTATCTGGCTCCCAACAGCATCGATACAGCTACACCAGGCACTTATAGATTGAAAATCAAATTAACAAATCAAAAAGAATACGAATCAGAATTTGTGCCTATGCTTACTTCACCCGATATCGATAGCGTTACTTGGGGCTTGACCAATAATCAAGAAGTTGAACTTAAAGTAAGTACTCACAATGTTCTAACTGAAGCACCTGGTTACTTTAGATGGACTTTTGATGAAACGTGGGAATACTTCTCTCGCTACTACTCTGCTGTGAGCTACAATTCAGCCACTGGGGAAGTTGAATTTAGACAAGACAATATAAATAAGTGTTGGCAGCAAGGTTATTCAACCAATATTTCTATTGAATCTACAACACGATTTGATGAAAATAAAGTCTCTGAGTTTGTAATTGATAGGTTTAAACTAAATTCAGAGAGATTTTATAGTAAATACAGCGCGCTGGTAAAGCAGCAATCGCTTACAGAAGGTGCATACAGTTATTGGAAACAGGTTAAAAAAACCAACCAAGATCTGGGTACTATATTCGGACCACTTCCCTCAGAGGTAATTGGAAACATCCAGAGTCTCTCCGATCCAAAAGAACGTGTAATTGGCTACTTTTCAATTTCATCCATCAAAACCAAAAGAATTTTCATCACTACGCAAGAGTTACCTCGCCCAAGTCAAGCCTATGAAACACCATATGGGTCATGTGAATTATTCGAAATACCGGCACAAAGAGTAAATGAAGTTTCTCAATACTTGTTGGTTGATCCTATATATTCCGATGACGGTCTAGGAACTATTATCGCATATACTTTCAGTTCCCAATTTTGTGTGGATTGTAGATTTCGTGGTGGCAGCACTGTTCAACCTGAATATTGGAGGTAATGAAACAACTAATTATTATTTTTTCACTTCTACTTTTAAGCCTGCCTGGCAACTCTCAAAAAAGAGGATTTGATCCGAATAAGGAACTTACTGAAGAATACCCCTCAAAAAACCCTCATGAGAAAATCTTCATCCATACCGATAAAAATTTTTGGGTAGCCGGTGAAACCAGTTGGTTTAAGATTTACCTGGTGTCGGGGCAAAGTCATCAACCTATAAATACAAGTAAAGTAACTTATGTAGAGTTAGTGGGTGCCCAAAATCAGGTTCTAGTTCAGACTAAAATTGAATTAAGTAACGGCTTTGGTAAAGGGCAAATCAATATTCCGGCCTCGATAAGTTCAGGCAACTATTACTTGCGTGCTTATACCCGCTGGATGAAAAACTACAGCGTTGATTTTTTCTTTCATCAACCTATCACAATTGTAAACACATTCAGAAGGTTGTTTGATAGAGAGCAGCAACTTAACAATGATATCGATGTTCAATTTTTCCCCGAAGGGGGCCAATGGATTGACGGCATTAACCATAAAATAGCTTTTCGAGCTGTTGACTTTACAGGTAAAGGAGTTGAGTTTACGGGGATAATTGTAAATTCTAAAGGCGATACCATAAATCATTTCAAACCACAAAAGTTTGGTATGGGTACGTTTAAGATGATACCAGCTTCACAAGACTACACGGCCTTCATTAACCACAAAGGCAAAACCACTGCTGTTAAACTCCCAAAAGTAAATGCCACCGGATTTGCTATGCAGATTGTGGACACACTCTCGCAGTTTAACATTCAGATTAAAACCAAAGGTGTATTTGACCAACCCGTTTACGTATTGGCGCATACCAGGCACAAAGTGAATTTTACATTTAGCCAACCCTTAAAAAATGGTGCGTTGGAATTAACCATTCCCAAATCCGATCTTGAAGCAGGCATCACTCACATTACTCTTTTCACTTCAACCGGACAACCAGTTTGCGAACGTCTTGTGTTTTTAAAGCCAGGCGACAGCAAAATACTTTCTGTTTCAACAGATCGGGAACAAACCAGCACCCGTAAAAAAATTATGCTCGACCTGAAATCAAAAAACGCAACTATAAGCAATCTTTCAGTTTCGGTAATGCGCGATGATTCTCTACACCAATTTGTTCAACCCGATATTGTAAGTTACTTGTTGCTTAGTAGCGATTTGAAAGGCTCAATCGAATCACCACATGCTTATCTCAATGCAAATCATGAAACTACCGACAACCTGATGCTTACCCACGGCTGGAGTCGGTTTAGATGGGAGGACTTAGCTGAACCAAAAACCATTCAGCATATCCCGGAATACCGTGCTAATCTTATAGAGGCTACTATACTCGACAAACAAACTCAATCTCCAATACCGGGTGTTATTGGATATGTAAGCGCTCCCGGCAAAAGAATTGAGTTAGGCGGAGCTATTACTGATAAAAATGGTTTGTTACTGGTTGAGGCCAATCACCTGAGTGGAACCAACAAACTTATTTTACAATCACCTTCTGAAAAAGCGAAGCTTGAAATAAAATCACCTTATTCATCTTCTTTTATTAAATTCAATCTCCTACCAATTGGGTTATCTGAAAAACATACGCAGGCACTAATTGATAAAAGTATCTCCATGCAGATTAATGATGCTTTCGGAAAACATGCCAGTACAACTTTATTGTCTGATAGCTCAGCATTTTATGGAACCGCACCCGAAACTTATTTGCTGGATGACTACACCCGGTTTCCAGTTATGGAAGAAGTAATGCGCGAGTATGTAAAAAGTGTATGGGTGCGCAAGAAGGGCGATCAATTTATTTTTAAAATTGTAGATCGCGATAAGGGTAATTTACTTGATGGCGAATCGCTTGTGCTGTTGGATGGTGTACCCATCTTTAATGTAAATGATATTATGGCATTTGATCCGCTCAAAATAAAACAATTAGATGTTTTGC
>DPSB01000617.1 GCA_003537495.1 Cytophagales bacterium
AAGACTATTACCGCATCATGACTTTACCCGCGCCTGAAGGCATGTTACTGGAAGTAGGCGGTGTAGCAACCTTACCCGATGGCCGCATAGCAGTATGCACACGCAGAGGCGATGTGTGGTTGATTGAAAATGCAAGCATGGAAAAGGGCCAGCCGCGCTATACCTTGTTTGCTTCGGGTTTACACGAAGCATTGGGGCTGGCATGGCATGAAGGCGCATTGTATACTGCTCAACGCGGTGAGTTAACCAAGTTGAAAGATACCAATGGCGATGATCGTGCCGATGTGTATGAAACCGTTTATGCCTGGCCTTTGTCGGGACACTATCATGAATATTCATTCGGGCCAAAGGTTGCACCAGATGGAAGTTTCTTTGTTACCGGTAACGTAGCGTTTGGCGATGAAGAATGGTGGCGCGGTGAAAGCCGAGTTCCGTGGCGCGGCTGGACAATGAAAATTTCTCCTGATGGATCAATGGAGCCTTGGGCAACCGGTATGCGCTCGCCTTGTGGTTTGGGTATGATTGATGGCGAATTATTTTATGATGATAACCAGGGTGATTGGCAAGGTTCGGGTGGAATCTTTCACGTAACGAAAGGAAGCTTTACCGGACATCCGGCAGGCTTGCGGTGGACGGATCGGGCAAACTCACCTGTAAAAATTTCTACCGAGCAATTGTATGCTAAAGTTGATGCACGCCAGATTAAAAAGGAAGGTGCTTACATCAAACCTGAAAATATTGCTGATGAAAAAAATCCCGACTTGCTCTACAATCTAAAAAATGATTTTCCGGCTACACGTTTACCAGCCGTGTGGTTGCCACATGGGGTATTAGGAATTTCGAATGCAGAAATTATTAAAGACGAAACCAATGGTAAGTTTGGTCCGTTTGCCGGACAAACTTTTGTGGGCGATCAGGGTCAGAGTAAAATCATGCGTGTGGTAATGGAAAAAGTGAAAGGTGAATTTCAGGGTGTGGCGTTTGAGTTTAAGTCAGGCTTTCAATCAGGTGTGTTGCGCATGAACTGGGGCCACGATGGCTCTTTGTATGCAGGACTCACCAACCGCGGTTGGGGTTCGGCTGGTACAAGCACAGCTGGCTTGCAGCGCTTGGTGTGGACAGGCAAGGTGCCAATGGAAATGAAAGCGGTTAAGGCTATGCCCGATGGTTTTGAGATTGAGTTTACTTACCCGGTAGATAAAACCACTGCCGAAAATTTAGATTCATACTTTGGCAGAAGTTACATCTATAAATATCATCCGGTTTATGGAAGTCCAACTATTAACGAAGAAAAGCTAACTATTAAAGGAGTAAAAGTTTCAGATGATGGTTTGAAAGTACGAGTAGTGGTGGATAACCTTCGTCAATATTATTTGCACGAATTGTTGGTGCCGGGTGTTCGCTCGAAAGATGGATTGCCGGTATTACATAATGCGGCCTACTACACTTTAAATAATATTCCCGATGGTGAAAAGTTGCCTGCGAGTCAACTCAGTACGAAACGAACAACTGTTCCAACCAAAGCTGTATCAAAACCAGTTACCAAAGCATCGACCAACACAACCAGCAAATCGTTAACCTACGCGGAGATAGAACCATTATTGGTAAAGAATACGTGTACAGCTTGCCATAATACCAACAAGCGACAAGTGGGGCCATCGTTTGCAGATATTGCCAAACGCAAATACACCGATGAACGGATTGTACAGTTGATCTATAATCCAGAGCCAAAGAACTGGCCGGAACATGAAACACCGATGGCACCCATGCCACAAGTACCGAAAGATGAAGCGTTGAAGATTGCGAAGTGGATTAATTCGTTGCGAGTGCCTACGCCTTAAAACCAAACCAAAGACTGGTTGTATTTTTCAATCAGTTGTTGATGCAAGGCCTTAGCAGTTTGTTTGCCGACAGAATCTGTTAGTAAACAAACAGTGCCGCCTTGGCCACCGCCCGTAATCTTGGCACCATAAATTCCGGTAGCGTTTTTTGCGAGTGCAACAATTTCATCGGTGCGATCAGAGCCTAATCCACAACGCGAATAGCTTTCGTGTGATGCGTACATCAGGTTACCTAAGGCGGTTAAAGTTTTAGTTTGCTCATTAAGTTGTTGTTGCGAATATGTACTTAGTAGCAATCTGAACTGACTTACGCGATTGTTTTCATACACCGGATGTTCCGTACATACCCGAATATTGTAAACTGTATCTGGATTTATTTTCGTTACCGGATCGATGGAAATGTATTTTTCTAAAAACTCTTTACCAGAAAGTTGTTCTGGTAAAATATTTTTGAATCGTGATTCGAACTCATCAGTTAAGATTTTGCACAAATATCCCCGGTAGGGTAAATGATTTCGCTCACCTGTTTGCAAGGCGTGTTCAAGATCTTTTTGTGTTGTCCCCAACTGCGAGGCAATTATTGAGTAACCCATAAACGCTGCACTGCGTACGTTTCCATATTGATGGCCGCTTACGGAATGTTTTACTCCGCTATCAATTCCTATAAAATGTAACCCATGTGGAATCGGCAATAACGGTTCAATCAAATCAGGTTGACAAACAATAGGTAATAAATGATTCGGTTCGCCTAAATGGCATGCAAGCTGATCCATCAATCCACACGGTGCGCCTACTACAAGGTTTTCTACTTTTTGTGCGAGTGTAGGTAACTCAGTTGGTGTTAAGTTAAGTTGAAACGCTTGTGCGAGTGCACGCATGGTAGCTACTTCAACCGATGCTGATGATGAAACTCCCTTGCCTAGCGGAACTTCAGAATGAACTTCGATAGTGGCTCCGCTAAATGCAATTCCTTTTTCTTTTTGCAGTACCAAGGCACAACCTAAAATGTAACCAGCCCAGGTTTGTTTGCGCTGGGCAAGGTATGAGTTAGCGAAGGTATAGTCTACCTGATTGTTCTGTAGTAGGTCGCGGTAATCAAGTTTAAGTTCCCACGGTTGGCTGGTGCCGATAAAACTTTTCAGATCACAACGATAATCGGTACGAAGATGCAGCTTTACAATTGTGCGTTGTGTAATAGGCATTTGCAAAACAAGCGAGCCGGAATAATCGGCAATGCCACCCATTACATCTAAACGACCGGGTGCGGAAGTCTCAATAAACATGCTTTGATATTAACGTTCCCATAAATACTCGGTCACTTTTATTTTCTGAAGTTCGGCAGCTTTCTCTTCTGGCATGGTATCGGCCATAAAATTTCCGGCACCAATCTCTGGTCCGGCTAAGTATTTTATTAAACCTGGTTGGCGATAAGGTGGTTGTAACCAGCAATGCATTCTGAATTCAGGATAAGAACCTCCATCAACCGGAGCCTGCATCATCGACATCACGTAAGGAAAATCCATTTCAAAATTCATGTCGAGTTTGCGAACTGTTTCATGAAACACGGCTGTAAAACCGGCAAGTTCTTTTTCGTTTAGCGAGATAAGTGTTTGGTGATTTCCTTTCGGGAAGATCATGACTTCGTATGCATAACGTGCAAAGTAAGGAATGAAGGCAATAGCAAAATCATTTTCTGCAATAACCCGGACTTTATCTTGCTGTTCGTGCGCAATTATATCTTCAAAAATATTCTTATGATTCGTACGCCTGTATGTTTCAGCAACGCGTATTTGCTGACTGACAAGTTTTAATTCAAAGTCAACCGCGTAAATCTGGCAATGCGGATGCGGATTACTTACGCCTACTACTTCACCTTTGTTTTCAAAAATCAAGACAGAATGGATAGCCGGATTTTTTTCAAAGGCTATCATCTCTTGTTGAAAGACTTCAAACACTTTTACTACTTCCGGCAACTTCATCTGCGAAAGCGTAATGTTGTGGCGCGGATCGTAACAAACTACTTTGGCTAAACCGGTAGCGCGTTCTTTTTTATACAATGAATCGCCTGAAGTAACTTTGGGCGCATTCATACCCACCACCGGATGATCGTTCTCAAAAATGAAAACATCTTTATAATCAGGATTGGCACTGCCATGCACGCGCTTGTTGCCGGGACATAAATAACAAGCGTGGTCGTAATCGGGTGCTGCTGATTTGAGGTTAGCTTTTCCGGCCCCTTGCCATGGGCGGTTGTTGCGATGAGCCGAGTATACTACCCATTCTTCCCGCAAAGGGTGCCATCGTTTTTCCCACTTACCTTCGTTGTTCATAATGAAATTATAAACACGTAAGATACATGTGCAACTTTAGATTTCTAAATCAGAATTTAATTGCTGTTAGCGAACCGGAATTTTTTCAGGAACAAGTATGGCGGCCGTAAAGCTGCTGCGAAGTTTAACCAGATCAGGATGTGCTTCGAGTTTGGTAAAGTAACGCCCAACCGTTACCCTAAATTTAGGTTGTTGATATTGAAGGTTGGCTGTGTATTCCGGAAGATCGCTCGTCATTTTCTTTTTGGCCTCCATGGCCTGCTCACGATTTTGTCCGGAATAAATTTGAATGGTGTAGCCATCTACAAACTTACGTACCTGATTATACCGATCTATACTGTCTAATACAGCATCAACCTTTGCATTTACATGGTGTGTAGGTGTAACAACTGCTATTACTTTGGTTTGGTTGGCGGTGTCTTTACTGGTGTTTTCAGAAGGCAAAGTTACTTTTGGTCTGTGAGTAGCAAGATTTTCATAGTACGGTTTATCAGAAGTCTTCTGTACAGCACAACCCACCAGCAGGTGACAAAACAATGTCAAATAAAATAATCTAAACATCTTTCCCATCGCTTTAAAATACGAAGCAACCTGCAACTAGTTATTTAACCAACTCAATAATAAAGACTAATGTACT
>DPSB01000143.1:0-1587 GCA_003537495.1 Cytophagales bacterium
TATTTGGCGATCTTGAATGAATCAGGGTTTTCTTTAGTGAGATCTTTTTCGGGATAATAAGTATAAATAAGACTGATTACCGACTTGGCACCGGGAACCAGCAACGTTGGATCAAGGCGCTTATCAAAATGATTTTCGAGGTAACTCATTTTGCCTTGATAGCCGTGCTTAAGCCATGCTTCCAATCGCGGTGCTTCTTCTTCCAGAAACTCGGCTTTTGCAATGCCACAATAACTGAAGCCAAGATCGGAGGCAATTTTTTTTATTTGGATGGAGTTTTGGAGCTTGCTCATGATATTGCCACAAAGGCACTAAGTCACAAAGTTTAAACGACAAATCGTTTGATGCCTTGCTTAATTATTGGGACATTGAAGTTCACCAAATATCCTAGTCTGAGTTGGGTTAGTTTTAAATGACTTAGAATTTGAGCCTGCCAGACAGGGTTGACTTGATCAACGGCTTTTATTTCTACAATAACTTTCTCTTCGACAAGAATGTCTAATCGTAGTCCTTCTTCAAATACAATTCCATCGTACTGAATAGGAATGTCAACTTGCCGCGATACTGTAAAACCCTCTTTCTTTAATTCATGGGTTAGGCAAACTTCGTATACTTTTTCTAATAGACCGGGTCCAAGTTCTTTATGAATTTTATAAGCAGCGTTTACTATAGCTTTACCAATAAGTTCTTCCTGCTCGGATATTCTTAGAAAACTCATACTTGGTGACTTCGTGTCTTAGTGGCAGTTTAACTAATCAAACAACCCAGGCCCACGTAAAGAAGGTGGTGGTGCGAGTTTCAAATGTTTATAAGCTTTTTCAGTTGCTTCGCGGCCGCGGGAAGTTCGTTTAATGTAGCCCTCCTGAATCAAAAACGGTTCATATACTTCTTCTATCGTTTCAGCTTCTTCGCCTACCGCAGTAGCAATAGTAGTAAGTCCCACCGGGCCACCTTTAAACTTTTCGATGATGGTGCTGAGAATCCGGTTATCCATTTCGTCTAATCCATTCTCATCCACATCTAAAGCCTGTAATGCCATTTGCGCAATAGCTTTTGTAATGGTGCCATCGCCTTTTATTTGGGCAAAATCGCGCGTGCGTCTTAATAAATTATTGGCAATGCGTGGTGTACCCCGACTTCTGCGGGCAATCTCAAACGCAGCATCTTCTACAATTGGAGTCTTTAAAATTTCGGCCGAGCGTTTTACAATTTTGGTAAGCAGTTCCGAATCATAATACTCCAGGCGAGCATTAATAGCAAAACGTGCGCGAAGCGGAGCCGTAAGTAAACCAGCACGTGTAGTTGCACCAATTAATGTAAACGGATTTAAACTGATTTGTACTGAGCGGGCATTGGGCCCCGAATCAAGCATGATATCAATCCGGTAATCTTCCATAGCCGAATACAGATATTCTTCCACGATCGGATTGAGCCTGTGAATCTCATCAATAAAAAGTACATCGTTTGTTTCCAGATTGGTAAGCAATCCGGCAAGATCGCTGGGTTTATCCAACACCGGGCCAGAGGTGATTTTTATATGCGAACCAAGTTCGTTGGCAATAATAAACGACAAAGTGGTTTTACCCA
>DPSB01000143.1:1842-8382 GCA_003537495.1 Cytophagales bacterium
CGACAAAGTGGTTTTACCCAGACCAGGCGGCCCGTGCAGCAACACATGATCAAGCGCCTCTTCACGTTGTTTAGCGGCCTGTACAAAAACTTTAATGTTATCTACTACTTTTTGCTGGCCTGTAAAATCGCTGAAGGTTAGCGGCCGCAGTGCTTTCTCAATTTCTTTATCGGTGGTGCTTTGTCCTTCCGGATCGCCCTTTAAATAATCTTCGCGCATAATTTTCTAAGTCGAAAGGTAAGCAAATAAACGGCTTAATGGTTTAGGATGTGGCCGCGCCTTTTAACTTGCATGCCCAATTCTACCGTATGGATAATCGTTGGAAAAATGCAATCTACTCTGTTGTGGTGCTGGCCGCAATGTTTGTTGTTTATCAATGGCGGAGCCGAGAGCCCGAGCCCATCAAGATACAAGGCGAAACGATGGCAACCACTTATAACATCACTTACTTCGATCCGAAGAACCGTAATTTCAAATCTGCCATTGATTCAATATTGGTTTTGGTTAACCAATCTATCAACAACTATAATCCTGAGTCTGAGGTTTCTGTTTTCAACCGATCGGGTGGATTGAGATTTAAACTCCCGTACCTGCGGCCACCCGTGGTAGTTGCACAAAAAGTTTTTTCCTATTCACAGGGTGCGTTTGATCCTACCGTATTGCCGCTTGTTAACCTGTGGGGTTTTGCGCAGAAAAAAGTTGAACGACCGGATAGTTCCAAGATTGATTCCATCCGAACTATAATTGGGTTTGAGAAAATTCAATTCAGTCAGGATAGCATCTGGAAACTGGATTCGCGTGCGCAACTTGATTTTGGTGGCATTGGTCAGGGTTATGGTGCCGATGTAATTACAGATTTTTTGAAGGCCAAGGGAATTAAAAATATGCTGGTTGAGTTAGGTGGAGAAGGTATGGCTTGTGGCATTAATCTTAAATCAGGAAAACCGTGGCAGTTGGGCATTCTCGATCCAAACTCCACGCGCGACAATCAGTTTTTCAAAGCTTATGTATCGTTAACGGATCAGTCTTTCACTACATCAGGCAACTACTTCAATTATAGAGAAGTGGATGGTAAAAAATATTCGCACACCATCGATCCACAAACGGGCTATCCGGCCACGCGTTCACTTCTCAGTGCTTCTGTATTTACCAGCGATTGTACCACAGCCGATGCCTGGGGCACTGCATTTATGGTAATGGGGCACGAACGAGCCATCGAAGTATTAAAAAAACATCCGGAAATCGATGCCTTTCTGATCTATACAACTCCCGAAGGTATTGCTACCTTTGCCACCGAAAAAATCAGCAACCAACTTAGCATCAATCCCTGATCCGCGTACGGCCACTATGACTTTAAAATTACTTGTACTTTTTTTTACACCCTTGCTGGCCGGATTAATGGTGTACCTGGTTCCTTCTGCAAAAGGAAACAGTTTTAAGTTACTGCTTGTGTTTGCAGGCTCGTACCTGTTTGCTATTACCGTTACACACATCTTACCTGAGTTATATCGCCAACATTCCGATGTAGAGTTGATTGGTTTATTTGTATTGGCAGGTTTCTTTCTGCAACAACTGTTAGAATATTTTACATCGGGTGTAGAACATGGGCACATTCATTCGCACGATCATTCCGATCACGATCATCATCATAGCCATTCGCATAAACATCATACTGTATCGGCAATAGTATTGTTATCGGCATTGTGTGTCCATGCGTTTTTGGAAGGCAGCATGTTGGCCCAGCCCGTAACTATGGGTTTTGGCTACGATGTAAATGCTGTATTATTAGGTATTGCTTTACATCGCGCACCGGCTGCATTTGCATTGATGACGGTGCTGGCCGCTCAACTTCATTCTAAACGAAAAGCACTACCTCATCTTGTTATTTTTTCAATAGCCGCACCTGCGGGGTTGTTAATCAGTTCGTACTTTGTAGAAAGTAAATTGCTTACCGAAACCGGGTTGATCTACTTGTATGCCTTGGTGTGTGGAAACTTTTTACACATTTCCACTACAATTGTTTTTGAAAGCAGTCCCGAGCACCGGTTTAACATCTGGAAACTGGGTGTGGCTGTAATTGGTGCCTTGCTGGCCGTTGCCGTTGAGTACGCGATTTAATCGCTTACGTCAATTTACTTTTGAAATCTCAGCTAAGTATTCGATTTTCGGGAAGTTAAAAATTACTTCCTGTCTCATGAAAAAGATTACCAGTCTGGCAGCATACCAACAGGCATACAAAGAAAGCATAGAACAACCTGAAAAATTCTGGGCCGAGGTAGCGTCTGATTTTCAGTGGAAGAAAAAGTGGGACAAAGTGCTGGATTGGAATTTTACCGAACCGAAAGTAAAATGGTTTGAAGGTGGTAAACTGAACATTACCGAGAACTGCCTCGATCGCCACCTTGAAAAACTGGGTGATACACCAGCCATTATCTGGGAACCGAACGATCCGGAAGAACATCATCGCGTGCTTACCTATAAAGATTTACTTTTTAAAGTAAAACAGTTTGCCAACGTACTTAAGAATAATGGAGTAAAGAAAGGCGATCGCGTGTGTATTTACATGGGCATGATTCCTGAGCTGCCCATTGCTGTGTTGGCCTGTGCGCGAATCGGAGCGATACACTCCGTAGTTTTTGGTGGGTTCTCGGCTCAATCTATTGCAGATAGATTGCAGGATGCTAAAGCTGAGTTTGTAATTACCTGCGATGGTGCTTATCGTGGAGCAAAAGATATTCCGCTTAAATCGGTTATTGACGATGCCTTAATCGCTTGCTCGTTTGTAAAACGGGTAATTGTTTGTACCCGTACGCGCATGCCGGTTAGTATGATTAAAGGTCGCGATGTATGGTGGGAAGATGAAATCAAAAAAGTAGAAACACAAGGCAACCCCGATTGCCCGGCAGAAGTAATGGATGCCGAAGACATGTTGTTTATCTTATACACTTCCGGCTCCACCGGAAAACCAAAAGGTGTGGTGCATACCATTGGCGGTTATATGGTGTGGACAGCCTATACCTTTCAGAATGTGTTTCAATATCAACAAGGGCAAATCCATTTTTGTACAGCCGATATTGGTTGGATTACCGGCCACAGTTACATAGTATATGGTCCACTTTTATCAGGCGCCACCTCCCTTATGTTTGAAGGTGTACCCACCTGGCCCGATGCCGGCCGCTTCTGGGACATTGTAGATAAATACAAAGTGAATATTTTATACACCGCGCCAACAGCCATCCGAAGCTTAATGGGTTTTGGATTGGATTACGTTGCCGGTAAAGATTTGAGTTCGCTGCAAGTATTGGGTACCGTAGGCGAACCCATTAATGCAGAAGCATGGCATTGGTATCATAAAAATATTGGTAAAGGAAATTGCCCGATAGTAGATACGTGGTGGCAAACGGAAACCGCGGGTGTATTGATTTCAAACATGGCCAACATTACCCCACAAAAACCAACGTTTGCCACATTACCATTGCCGGGAGTAAACCCATGTCTGGTAGATGAAAACGGAAAAGAAATTTTGGGCAACGAAGTAAGCGGAAACCTGTGCATTAAAACTCCGTGGCCGGGAATGTTGCGCACCACGTATGGCGATCATGAGCGGTGTCGGTTAAATTATTTTGCAACCTATCCGGGTTTATATTTTACGGGCGATGGTTGCTTGCGCGATGTAGATGGTCACTATCGTATCACCGGAAGGGTAGATGATGTATTGAATGTAAGCGGCCACCGCATTGGCACAGCCGAAGTAGAAAATGCGATTAACATGCATGCTGGTGTGGTAGAGAGTGCGGTGGTGGGTTATCCGCACGATGTGAAAGGGCAAGGTATCTATGCGTATGTAATTGCTGAATCGCATCATGGCGATGAAAACCTTACGCGGCAGGATATTATTCAAACCGTATCGCGTATTATAGGTGCAATTGCCAAGCCCGATAAGATTCAATTTGTAAAAGGCTTACCCAAAACCCGCTCCGGAAAAATTATGCGCAGAATACTTCGCAAAATAGCCGAAGGCGAAACTTCCAATCTGGGCGATACTTCTACTTTGCTCGATCCGGGTGTGGTAGATGAGATTAAGGCGGGGGCTATTAAATGATAATAAGTAGTTAGACCTTCCAGGTCTTTATGCCGTTGTAGAAAGACCTGGAAGGTCTTAATCTCTAAGGGCGAGAATTAAACCGGAATTAGTATTTTTACCATCAACAAAATAATTAGTTATGGCAATGGACATTAGTGGAGTAGTAGTGGCCCTTTTGCCGCTACAAAGCGGACAAGGAAAAACCGGAAATGCGTGGAAGAAGCAGGAGTTTATTTTAGAAACACCAGGTCAGTATCCTAAAAAAGTTTGCTTGTCGCTGTGGGGCGAAAAGGTGGACGAGAACCGCGTTACGATTGGAGAAAAAATAACAGCATCAATTAATCTGGAAAGTCGGGAGTACAACAGCCGTTGGTATACGGAAGCCCGCGTGTGGAAAATTACCCGCTCGGGTAGTGCCGGAAGCAACGAGGCACCATCCCCAACCGATGATTTTATTCCAGAGAGTGGTGGAAGCGATGATTTGCCATTTTGATTATATAAATCAAAGTTATTCATAACAAAAAACCCCGAACTCAAGTCCGGGGTTTTTACTTTTTAAGAAAAATCAATTACGATCCACAAGCTTCACAAGCCTCTGGATTATCCAATGAACAGGCCATGTCAGCACGCTTTTGCTCCATATCCGAGAGTTTTATTTCGGGCTCGTTGTAAGCAATTGACTGTTGCGTTTCTTTTGCTGCATAAGTTACTACGGGCTCGGCTGTTACAGTAGCGGTTTGTACTGCTGCTACGGGTTGTTGCATAGCAGATTTGTCTAATGTAAACTTAATCGCATCTGCGGCAGCGGTAGAACGCAGGTAATACATACCGGTTTTCAAACCCTTCTTCCAGGCATAGAAGTGCATAGAAGTAAGCTTACCAAAGTTTGGATCGGTTAAGTGAATATTTAAACTCTGGCTCTGGCAGATGTAAGCACCACGGTCAGCACTCATATCAATAATGGCCTTCTGCGAAATCTCCCATACGGTTTTGTAGATATCCTTAATGTTTTGCGGAATCTCAGCAATAGGTTGTACCGAACCGTTGGTAGCGATTAATTTCTGGCGCATGTTTTCGTTCCACAAGCCGAGGCTAATCAAGTCCTTCATCAAATGCTTGTTGGCAATGATAAATTCGCCTGACAAAGTTCTGCGGGTATAAATGTTTGACGTATAAGGTTCAAAGCATTCGTTGTTACCCAGAATCTGCGAAGTGGAGGCCGTAGGCATTGGAGCAAGCAATAAAGAGTTGCGTGCGCCATTTTGTTTCACCTCTTTTTTCAGATTCTCCCAATCCCACCGACCAGAATCTGGAGTTACACCCCACATATCAAATTGGAAAATTCCTTTTGATATCGGTGAACCTTTAAAGGTTTCGTAAGGGCCATGCAACTTTGCTAGTTCCATGGAGGCTTCCATAGCTGCGAAGTAGATGGTTTCGTGAATGTCTTTATTTAAACCACGTGCTTCTTCCGAATCGAATGGCATGCGCAACAGAATAAATGCATCGGCCAAACCTTGCACACCAATACCAATAGGGCGGTGGCGCATGTTTGAGTTGCGGGCTTCTATTACCGGGTAATAGTTTACATCAATTACTTTGTTGAGGTTGCGTGTAATCACTTTCGTGATTTCGTACAACTTCTGGTGATCGAACTTACCATCTTCGGTAACAAACTTAGGCAACGCGATAGAAGCCAGGTTACACACCGCTACTTCATCGGGCGAAGTGTACTCAATAATTTCTGTACACAAGTTGCTCGACTTGATTGTACCCAAATGCTTCTGATTTGATTTACGATTAGCGGCATCTTTGTAAAGCATGTAAGGCGTTCCGGTTTCAATCTGGGCTTCCAGAATTTCGAACCAAAGATCTTGTGCTTTTACTTGTCTGCGGGCTTTGCCTTCTTTCTCGTATTTTTCATAGAGGCGTTCAAACTCTTCGCCATAACAATCGGCCATGCCCGGTGCTTCGTTCGGGCAGAAGAGCGACCACATCTCGTTGTTCTCAATCCGTTTCATGAACAGATCAGGAATCCACATGGCGTAGAACAAATCGCGGGCACGCATTTCTTCCTTACCGTGATTTTTCTTCAGCTCAAGAAAATCAAAAATATCAGCATGCCAGGGTTCAAGATAAATAGCGAAGCTGCCTTTGCGCTTGCCACCACCCTGATCTACGTAGCGGGCTGTCATATCAAAATTGCGCAACATGGGCACAATACCGTTCGATGTTCCGCCAGTTCCTTTTATGTACGAGCCTTTTGCACGCACGTTGTGAATGCTAAGACCAATACCACCAGCCGATTGAGAAATCTTGGCGGTTTGTTTTAAAGTATCATAAATTCCATCAATGCTGTCGTCCTTCATAGTAAGGAGGAAACACGATGAAAGTTGTGGCTTGGGTGTGCCTGCGTTAAACAGCGTAGGTGTGGCGTGTGTAAACCATTTCTCTCG
>DPSB01000143.1:8670-10834 GCA_003537495.1 Cytophagales bacterium
CTTTCTCTGATAGCAGGTTGTAGGTTTCTATGGCCGCAGGAATATCCTCGCCATGAATGCCGACAGCTACGCGCATTAACAAATGTTGCGGACGCTCTACTACTTTACCATCTACCTTCATCAGGTACGAGCGCTCCAGTGTTTTAAATCCGAAGAAATCGTAACTGAAGTCGCGATCGTAAAGAATGGCTGCATCCAATTCGGCAGCATTCTCTTTAATCACTCGCCAGGTTTCTTTGGAGATAAGCGGAGCATTTTGTCCTGTTTTAGGATCCACGTACGTGTAAAGCCTTTTCATGGTGTTAGAGAAAGACTTACTGGTAACCTTGTGCAAGTTAGAAACGGCAATACGTGCCGCTAACTTGGCAAAGTCAGGATGGCGCGTGGTCATGGTAGCAGCTATTTCTGCAGCCAGATTGTCTATTTCCTGAGTTGAACCGCCATCATACAAGCCATTAATCACTTTCATGGCCACCTCTACTGGGTTGACAAAATTGGGATCTAAACCGTAGCAGAGCTTTTCAATGCGGGCCGTGATTTTATCAAACTTTACGGACTCCCGGTGTCCGTCACGTTTTAGTACGAGCATTATTAATAGGGTTGTGTTGGTAAAAAGAAAGTTTAAAAAATGTGATCGAATGTATTAAAAATCTTCGTTTAGTGAAAACTTAGGAGCGGAATCTTTTTCCATGCTGTTCATTACTCCGGCTTTCTGATATTCGGCCACACGCTTTTCGAAGAAGTTTGTTTTTCCGCGCAGCGAAATCATATCCATAAAGTCAAACGGGTTGGTGGCTCCGTAGATCTTCTTACCGATTAATTCGTTCAGTAAACGATCGGCCACAAACTCAATGTACTGACGCATCTGGGCTGCATTCATTCCAATCAGGTTAACGGGCAGCGCATCGGTAACAAATTCTTTTTCAATTTCAACGGCATCTTTAATGATATCGATAATGCGTTGTTCTGGTAATTTGCCAACTACGTGTTGCGTGTAGATATGACAAGCAAAGTCGCAATGCAATCCTTCATCGCGCGAGATAAGTTCGTTGGAAAAAGTAAGGCCAGGCATTAATCCGCGCTTCTTTAACCAGAAGATGGAGCAGAACGATCCGGAAAAAAAGATTCCTTCAACTGCGGCAAAGGCAATCAGGCGTTCCTGAAAATTTCCTTGCGAAATCCACTTTAAAGCCCAGTCTGCTTTTTTCTTTACACAGTCCATTGTGTCGATAGCGTGAAAGAGTTTGTCTTTCTCTTTCGGATCTTTCACGTAAGTGTCAATCAGCAAAGAATAAGTTTCAGAGTGAATATTCTCGATTGTGATCTGGAAGCCATAAAAGAACTTGGCTTCGGTGTATTGTACCTCACCCACAAAGTGTTCGGCCAGATTTTCGTTTACAATGCCATCGCTGGCAGCGAAAAATGCCAACACGTGGGTAATAAAATGCCTTTCTCCGTCATTCAGGTTAAGCCAATCTTTCATATCCTGGCTCAGGTCTATTTCTTCGGCCGTCCAGAAACTGGCTTCGGCTTGTTTATAAAATTTCCAGATGTCGTGATGAACGATAGGGAAGAGCACAAAGCGGTCTTTGTTTTCTTTCAGGATGGGTTCGGGCAGGTTAGCGCTCATAGAAAAAATTATCCGTTAATGTTTATACATAGCAGTTAACTCAGTAGCTCTCAGTTAACTAAAAATTCTTTTGGTTTCTCTTTAGAAGTCAAGCGGGCAAAATGATTGCCGTTTCGCAAAAGAGTAAGGAAACAAAGATTTGAAATGATGCAGTAATATCAAAGGGCATAACACAGTACACACTCGGTTGAAATAAGTTGAAGCGAAGCGGTTGCTATCAAAAGGTATTCATTCTCATTCACTTAAATCTGATAACTGAACCATGCGCTTAACTGAATATTTTTTTGAATTTTTTTTGATGATTTTTTTCGCTGGCGAAAGTTGTGGGCGCAGCATAATTAGCAGGTGAAAAAATACAGGTATGAATTGAAGTCATGTTAGTATTTTTTACCTTTTGATCTGGGGGGCTATTTGAAGGCATTATTCCAACTTTCACCGGCTGATTTTCAGATTTTTAGCGAGGAAATTGTAAGAATTTCTTCAAAAATGAGTTTTCTAACAAAATCTGAATGGATGGGTTGGTTATGTGCCTGT
>DPSB01000627.1 GCA_003537495.1 Cytophagales bacterium
ACTTTACTAGGTGCTATGCTGGTTTTTATTAACACCATAAGCTTTGCGCAAGAAGATAACTATGCCGCCTTTGGAATTGGTTATCAGATTAACTCTCTTAAAACTGCTTACATAATAGGTAATACCAAAACCGATGACTTTGCTTCGGGAATAATCGTATCCTTCACCAAAGAACAATATGATGAAGGAGCGTGGCATAAGATGGATGCCAGCGGGTTATTAATGGGTGGCCTTGCGGGATTGGGCATTATGAAAACTCCGGGGCCAAGACTGCGTGACTGGGAAGATAGGAAGGCTGCCGGTGAAGACTCACGGTTTCTTTTCAACGATAAGTTTTTATATGGGCAGTTGGCCTGGTCGCCCGGTAAACAAAATTTTATCGGACCCACGCTGCAAGCAGGCTTTGAAGGAATTGGAGTTGCCAAAGCCGATAGCAAAGGCAATGGCGATGCAATTGATAATGGAATAGGTGGCGGAGAAGTTGGTGCACTCTCTTTTGGAACGGGTTTAAATATTTTTGAACCCTTTAAAAATCTTGCAGACCATTCGCGCTTAACGCTTAGTTACGATTGGTTTTTAAAACGCGATGTAAACGATAAGTTTGGATTGGGTGGTCGCAAACGGATTACGGTTGAAGCATCGGCTGTTGTAAACAGAAGATTTACATTGACTGCCTATGCTCAATTTTTCGATTACAAGGAATCATTCTTCTACAACGACAACGTAACACTCGAACGTGTTAGTGCCAACTCGGTTATTACCACCTTCGGTGTGGTGGCTTCCTTTAACTGGTTGCATTGGGATTAAAAAATTTATAACCACATGAATAACATGAAAAAGTTAAGTGTCTTTTTAGCAGCGTTTGTCATAGGCATCACTGCCTTTGCGCAAACTTATTCTGGCGAAGTTCAGGTAGATGAGTTGGCCAGTTATCGCACAGGAAAATTCAGCAAGGCACCACGCAAAGTTTACATTCAAAGCTTTCGGGTATTGTTTCAGGTAATGGCATCGGCCACAGCCAAAAGTAGTGAAGGCGTGCGCAAGGGAGCAACCAAAACCAGCATGGCCGTAGCGGTTACTGGTATTGACTTACCGGATTTTCAGTTGGTAACGGATAAGCTATACAACGATCTTATCACGAGCTTAAAAAGCAAAGGCTTTGAATTGGTGACTGCCGATGAAGCTGGTAAAACAGAATATTATCAGGATTGGGTTTTGAAAACCGGAGGTACAGCTTCATATGCACAAATGGCCGGGCATGTTATGATTAC
The DNA here is from genome assembly GCA_003537495.1 of Cytophagales bacterium. Taxonomy (GTDB): domain Bacteria; phylum Bacteroidota; class Bacteroidia; order Cytophagales; family Cyclobacteriaceae; genus ELB16-189. The sequence continues at coordinate 1,272 of DPSB01000627.1, forward strand.
ACCTTCCGGTTATAATTATTTTGTAAAGGGCGAATCGAAAGGGGGAAAAGAAAAAGGAACCTTTACGGATAAGAGTTCAATTCTTTCCAAGCAATTAAACGATGCCATTATTTTAGATGTTAGCATGGTGCTTCCATTTGTTGAAATGGATGCAGCAAGCTCAGGCATGTTAGGCTTTTCGGCTGTAAAGGCAACGGTAGATTTTGGTTTAGACCCTGGCGTAGCCGGAACAGCCGGTGCCTTACGTCAAAACATGGTTAAGTTTGTTTATGGCAATGCCGGTATGGGGCAGGCCGAATCGTACTTACCGATTGTACTTAAAAAGAAGGTAACAGCTGAAGGTGTTTTTTATGATAAAAAGTTTAAAGAGTTTACCAGCGCTGCACTCAATAAAGTTTACGATGCCGGGTATTATGCAGTAGTTACAACCGAAAATAAAAACGAAACCGTAACCCACGAAGCAGCGTGCGATCCTGAAAAGTATAAGGCCGCTTCTTTGAAATTTGGAAGCGATCTGATCAATAAATCCCTGGCGATTTTTTACAAGAATGCAGAAAACTAATTTCTGTGTTATATCTTCAAACCAAAGAGGTCGTCTCAAAAGTCGTTCTGTCATTGCGGATTTATTCCGCAATCCCGTCTCAGCGGTGCTAAATGGGATTCCGGCACAAGGCCGGAATGACTCACGCTCTTGTTTTCGACTTTTGAGACAACCTCGTCAATTCTCCTATAAAGAGTCCAAACCCTAAAGCGCTTCTTCAATAATCAACCTGTAGCAAACATTTCAGTCGACTGTTTTCGCTTTATCAAATTTACGATATCAGGTATTTTATTAGTTTTGCNNAGTTTACGATGCCGGGTATTATTCTGTTGTAACATCCGAAAACAAAAACGAAACCGTTACGCACGAAGCCGCATGCGATCCGGAAAAGTATAAAGCCGCTTCATTAAAGTTTGGCAGCGAGCTGATCAATAAATCGTTGGAGATTTTCTACAAGAATGCTGAAAAGTAGTTTCAGTCTTTTATCTTCAAACCAAATCCCGTCCCTTGCGGGGCGGGATTTATTTCATTTTTGCATGATGCCCATTCGAATTGCCATAGCGGAAGATAATACCTTTGCATTGAAAGCAATTGTAGAAAAACTTCGCATACCGGAGTTTATCATTAAACATACAGCATTTGATGGTAGCCAGTTGTTGCACCAGTTGCAACAAGATGCGGTTGTAGATGTCGTCTTAATGGATATTCAGATGCCTGAGTTAAATGGGATTGAAACCACGCGGCAACTCACACAAAAATATCCGC
>DPSB01000612.1:0-4747 GCA_003537495.1 Cytophagales bacterium
CATCTGCTTCCGGGGCTTCGCTATTACACGAAAACAAAATTGCTATCACAAAAAGACAACACACACTCCCAATAATCTTAGCTTCTTTCATTTCCAATGCATTAAAATGTAAAACTCTTACTAAATCAACAGCCAGATAAGAATAGAAAGCTACCCTTTACGATAGCCTCCTATTCTCCATTTTTCTAATCAATTCTTTAAACCAATTTCATCAAAATAAAGTGTGGTTGGCAAATTCGCATTGTTGTTTTTTATGCGAAACTCTGATACAGCACTTTTATTTCCATTCATGGTGGCTACGGGTAAGCTCACTTCGCTCCACCCTTGCGGGATATTAAGGTAGTTATCAGAATCGTTATTTAGTTGTACAATCAGTTGTTGTGCTGCCGAAGCATACACTCTAAAGGTTAAAGTAGTATAGCCAGTCATATCAAAGGCTGTTCCTCTTCCAATCTGGATAGCCCCATACTGATCGTTATAAACTGCCTTTATCGATTTTGTTCCCTTAAAAACTTCTTCTTCGTTTGCGAAATCTTTTGAGGTTACGCCCCAGCCATCCCACTGTTGCCAGTCATTTTTCAGCGCATCATCAAATAGATAATAATCGAGTGGTGGCGGTCCTGCAGCACCAAACCCAACACGATCGGCATAAATAACCGATGAATTAACCCCTTCAACCTTTAATGCAAATCTTACGATCTGGTTAAGGTTTGTGGTTGGATAAGCGGTTAGTGGAATTTGATACTCCGTCCACTTGCCTTCTTCAAGTGTAACAGCATTATAATTAGCCCAATTATCGTTAAGGATAGCTGCCACCTGAAGGCCATTTGTACCAGGGCCACCGTACAAGGCAAATGTAAATACCTGCTGGCCGGTAACATCAATTGCCGTTATACCACCAGCCGAAAGGCCACCGCCTGATGTTGTTTCATATTTCCATGAAACCTCACCTGAATAAAACTGCTCGGTGCTGGCTACATCTGATATTACTGTGTTCCAACTCCAGTTTCCACCACCAGCTGCAATTGTTTCGTCATACAAGGTAATAGGCAATGGTGGCGGGCCAGGAGCAGGCACCCTCACCGTTACGCCCAAATTACCCGAATAACCGTGAATAGTTTTGTATGTTATTCCACCAGACTTCGTTCCGACAGGAACGGCAAGTACAATCTGCGTTGCTGATTGTGACTTAAAAGCTGATGCCAGTACCGGGCCAAATGTTGGTAAGCCTAGCTCTGCAACAAGATCAAGGTCGGTACCACTAATGGTTAAGTCGCTTGTTCCGGGAATAGCCGGAGATGGTGTAGCCGTTGTACCAATTGGCAATACTATAACCAAATCATCAGCGGTTTGAATCTCTACTGGCGACAACTGTTTTAAAGTAAGTTTGCCTTTTATAGTTGAGGCTGGCACGGCTAGCTTTATTTCTGTTTGTGTATGCGATGCAAAATTCGCTTTCGAAACTTCAGTGCCTCCGCCAAACTCAACTGCAGTAATCAAATCAAGGTTGGTGCCTGAGATAGTAAGTTCTGCTGTATGGCGAATGGATGCCGGTGTAAGGGCCGTTACGGTTGGAACAGTAACAATAAGTTGTTCTTCTGATCCAAAAGTTAATGGCTTTGTTCCACCCGTTGCAAAAAGTAAAAATCCGGTTTGAGCCTCCATCGGTACAGTTACCACCAGTTCAGTAAGCGATTGGCTCTCGAAGTCTTCTTTAGTTAAGATCAAATCGCTGGGAAATGTTATCTGTTCAATCCAATTGAGTTTGTCACCCGTTATGGTAAGGGTTGCTCCTGGCTTAACTTCTTCCGTTATGCTTTCAATTTCAACGGGTACTTCAAAGTTTAGAATCGTGATACTTTCTATTTCGCCTTTAGGTGTTTTTAAAATTATTTTACCGGCTTCGGCTGCATCTGGCACGGTTACGTTTATCCTGTCGGATGTTACAGAGCTAAAAGCACTCTTCGAAATTTCAACTGCCGGTTGAAAAACGATTGAGCTTACTTTATCCATGTTTTGGCCAAAGAATGTAATCTCATCGCCATGATGAACGCCCGATGGCCCAAAGCTTAGCAGAATTACTTCGCTCGATGTTTCATCTTCTTCGCAAGAAGAAAGAAACAGAAACCCACCCAGTATGCAAATGAACGCAATAAGATGAATTTTATAGTTTAATATTTTTTTCATTTCACGTGAGTCTGTTAAGGTTTAACAAAGCGAACATTATCAATGTAGAATTCTACGGCATTTCCGGTGTTCTCTGGCGAGCCGAGCAACCACGTACTAAATGAACCTGCAGCTGTTTCAATAAATTTTTGATTGGGAGTGTATACTACGTTGCTACCCTCAGTACCCATAAAATATTGGAAATCCAAAAGTGGAATTACTACAGTAATCCATTGGCCATTGGTATTCACCTCTGCGCCTGTTGCCGCCCAGGGAGCCCAGACTCCTCGTGCATTTAGCGAGTTGCTCCATATCTCCTGGTTACTTCCGCTGTGTGTCGGTGTTGATAAACAAAGATTGAGATGGCCTCCATACCATTTGTTTATTTTGGCTTCAAACTTTACTACGTATTCGCGGTAAGAGTTAGGGTACAGTGGATAGAAGTTTTCCGTACGCCCATCTGGGCCACCCCAGTACTCCATGCAATAGGGAGATTGTGCTGGTGCACCAGGGCCTTCATCGCGTTGGTTTGCCGCCACATTACCTCGCACAACCAGGTAGTTGCCATCAATTGGGCCATCGGTGTTTTCGCGCATACCAATGCGCCAGCCATTACCAACCTTGTCATCAAAGTTTAGAATGATGTTGCGTTTATCCCAGATATGAAACGTAGATTCTGCTTCACCAAAATTGGTTGCGAGTGTAATCGGCCCTTCGGTTGCACCATCGGGAACCGTAACTTCAATTCTGTTTTGAACTACAGAAACAACTTCTGCTTCAACACCTCCACTAAAGGTTACCGTAAGTGGTTCAAAAAAGTAATTGCCATTTATAACAAGGTTTTCTCCTTCTTGTGGCCATTCGTTTCGTACACTGGCAAGCACGGGGGGCGGAATGGCAACCAAAAATGGATACGACAACCGGTCTCCCTTTTCATCAATCAGGTAAAGGTTATTGGTTATTTCATTGGGAGCGGTATTGGGTATACTTACAAAGACCGTTTTGTTTGTAACCCATGTTGGAGTAAGTCCAACCACCTTCTGATCGTTAAACCACACTTCGCGGGTACCACCAAGATTTTTACCCATAATAACAATACCTGTTCCTAATGTAGCACTGGCAATCAACGAATCAGAACTTTCTGGATTTGCCAACCGGATGTAATCAATTACTGGTGGGCCATCTGGAGTTTCGATGCGCATTCCATCTCCATTCATCTCGCAAGAGACGGTAATAAAAAACATACCTCCTATTAAAATGGAAATGAATGTAAGGGCTGAATATTTTTTTTGTTTCATGTTCATCTCAAATTTTAGTTGAACTCGTATTCTACTGGTTCCTCACTGGCTCTTAACAGCGGATTAATCACCACTTGATTGGCTGGTATTGGTAACCTCATTCTGGATTCTGTAAAAATTACCACAGGATCAGAGTTTACTTCGCCACTTGTACTTATACCACCCGCAGGCACCACTTCATATCCCGAAATTTCATTCTCAAGCGCATCGGAATTATCAATTCTATAGTATCTGTCTGTACGTCTTTGTGCGTTCAGATAATCTATCGCATCCTGGCTGTTACGATAAAACCTGCGTTTAATGTCTAACCATGATTGAGCTTCCAGCGCAAGTTCAATTCTACGTTCGTTAAACAATTGTTCATAGGTAACTGTGGTTCTTGCCGCAAGCCCTGCTCTTTGCCGCACGGCATTAAGCGCATCAAGACCTGGCCCTGCCGCCAGTTGATTGCTGCTTCCCATCAACGCCTCCGTATAAAGCAGGTACACATCTGCAAGGCGCAGGTAATAAATGTCAAATGGAGAATCCTGATTTGTAATGGCAAAACCACCATTGTCTATATCGTTGCCTATTACGTGTTTTTTCAAACTGGTAAGAGTTGGCGTAACTCCTTCTATGGTAACACCATCACCATCGCGATTAACAATTTGATAAGTGTAGCCACCTTCTTCTGTTGCGATATAATTATATGCATCACCGTTTTGCATGTAGATTGCCTTTCTGCGTTTATCTGTACCTCCGGCTGCATTTAGCGTTACGGCATTCTGTAAATTTAACGTCACGCATTTTCCAGATCCCCACGCGGTGGCATCGCCTGTTACCAGTGTACTTCTTGCAAAACGGGCCTGACGGCTGCTACCAAAGCCCCATCCACCGTTAATCAACTGCGGTGCGAAAAGAATTTCAGGGTTATGTTCGTTCTCAACTGTAAACATTGCTTCGTAGTCGCTGAATAAACTTAACCCGCTGTTGTTAATTACATCTGCTGCATAGTTTGCGGCCAGTGTAAAGTCGTTAGGGCTACCTATTGCGCTTCCGCCAACGCTACGTTGTGCAAGGCAAAGGTGTAGCTTGGCCAACATACCCTTAGCTGCCCATGCTGTAACTCTGCCCGGAGCATCAGTTGAAGGAAGGTTTTCAGCCGCAAACACAAAATCCCTTCGGGCAAATTCGTATAAACTTGAAGTGGTGTTTTTTGGTAAGAGTAAGTTTCCGGAAGAAACTTTTTCGGCAGGTCTTTCTATGATAGGTGCTTCACCCCAGTATTCAACACGTAAAAAGTA
>DPSB01000612.1:4986-5974 GCA_003537495.1 Cytophagales bacterium
GACCCCAGTATTCAACAAGTAAAAAGTAAGCAATACCTCTCATAAATCTGGCTTCGCCCAGTCCGGCATTGATTACGGCATCGCTAACACCATACCCACGTGCTATAGTTGGCATATCATCAATAATAAGGTTGGCAAACGAAATAATATCGTACATACCTTGCCAGCCTTGGTTAAGGTATTGGTTTGATTCGTTGAAAGACATGTAGAAAAACTGCCCTTCTGCATCCCAGTTATGATGCATGTCGCCAGCCATTACATCTCCGGCCAGCCAACTAAACTGATCGTTTACGCTCCACCAAACACGCCCATATAGCGATGCTGTTGCTCTGCGTATTTCGCTTGCATCGCGATACCACGAGGCTACCGTGGCCTGATCTTCCGGAACATACTCCAGAAAGTCTTGTGAACAACCAGCCAGTACAACTAATGTTACTGCTGCTAAAAAATGTTGTATGTATCTTTTCATAATGCTTTCTTTTTTAAAAATCTATACTAACACCCAAGGTGTACACACGCGGAGCAGGGTAACGCCCCATATCAACGTTTTGCATTAAAGAACTTTGGTTGAAAGCTCCTATCTGTGGATCCAGGCCAGAGTACTTTGTGAACGTAAGCAGGTTTTGTATGTTGGTGTAAACCTGTAATCTTGAAATACCTGCTTTACGGGTAAGCTTCTCAGAAAGGTTATAGCCTACTCTTATGTTCTGTAGCCGCACATATGTGGCATCTTCAATCCAGCGCGATGACATGTAATGGTTATTGTTTTCAACACCGTTATCAAAGCGAGGCATATTGGTATTCGGATTAATCAGTTCCACATCATCAATATTATTCATGTCAAGTCCGGTTGGGTTAAGTTGTGTCCGGGCTCTGTCCATTACTGTTACTGACTGATTATCGAAGTTGCCTGTCATCTGTTCGTTGCGGGCCCGCGAATAGTTCAGTACTTCTCCACCTACCGATCCGATAAAAAAGAGATCGAATG
>DPSB01000105.1 GCA_003537495.1 Cytophagales bacterium
ATTCACTTAGGTGGTACGCGAAAAGAAGCTTACCAGCAAGCCTTGTCGCAAGCCGTATATAAAGTAGTGTTAGCCCGGCAGGTGTTTAAAAAATTAGTGGCCTTTGATCAAACAGACAGAATCATTTCGTTTACAAGCGATATAAAAGTGAATAGCGATGGTTGGCTTACCGTTAACGAGTTTATAAAAATTTATAATGGTAGTGGCGAACAAAGTAAAGCCTACCTGGAACTATACCCGGGCGAACACAAAGTTAATAACGACATTCAACGCGGACTTGAACGCACCTTCCCTACTGATTATACGAATGAATACGGACTTCAAACACGTGTTCCGTTTGAAGTAACCTCCGTTCATAAAAATGGGCAAGTAGAAAACTTTATGGTAGTAAAGTATGGCAATGGCATGTTGTTGCGCATTGGGTCTGCGGAACAACTTCTGGAAGATGGTTTGTACGAATATGTAATCACCTATAAAACCAAATACCAACTCAAGTTTCACGAAAACAAAACGGAGTTATACTGGAATGTAAACGGCAATGGTTGGATTTTTACTGCCGATACTGTTCAGTGTCAAATCACGTTTCCTAAGGGCTCTAAAATTTTTGAAAATGCATGCTACACCGGGGTGCAAGGTTCATCCGCGAAAGATTGTGTTAGTAATCTTGTTAATGATAGTACCATTTGGTTTTTCAACAATCAACAACTGCAGTCTTACGAAGGTCTTACCGTGGCTGCAGCCATTCAACCGGGTATAATTATACCCACCTCGTCCACCGAAACAATTATAAATACATTACGCTACAATTGGGCGCTTACCCTAATTGTATTAATTGTTGTAATTATATTCTCAATTAATATTTTTAACTGGTTACGGTTGGGTCGCGACCCGAAGCAAGGAATTATCTATCCACAATTTGAACCACCTCATGGAATTTCTCCAGCCGATGCCGGTTTCATTTACAATCAAAAATATAAAACCGAGCAATTCAGTGCAGCACTAATTGACCTGGCCGTAAGAAAAGGAATCAGCATTCAAGTTGATAAGGAAGGGAAACTATTTAAAAAGAACACCTATACGTTTAGAAGGAGTAGTGCGGGTGCTTCGCTCAAGAATTATGTGCGCTCTACGTACGACTGGAATATTGAAAGTCTGTTTAACCTGAAAGCGGATGGAACGTATGATAGCACATTCGAATCGCTCAACTCCAATCTTCAAAAGCATGTTACCAACAAATATCAATCAGATGCTGAACATGCTAAAAAAAATCGCGGATTGTTTTCGCTTAATTCCGGAGCTGCCAGTTGGGGCTTCACGGCATTATTCATTACTGTAGTTCTCGCCATTGTAATTCTTGCGCCAACAGCTACACGCACCGTACAACTAGTTGCCGGAATAGTATTACTCGTAGGCTTTATTATGCAATTTGTATTCTATAAAATAATGCCGGCTTTTAATAAGCAAGGGCGTAAACTTATGGATGAGTTGTTGGGCTTTAGAATGTATCTGGCTACAGCCGAAGAAAAAAGATTTGACAAACTGAATCCGCCCGAAAAAAATCTTGAACTATTCGAACGCTTTCTGCCGTACGCAGTGGCTCTTGATTGCCAACATGAGTGGGCGAACAAGTTTGAAGATATTTTAGAAACTGCTATCGCTAATAAATCTTATCAACCTGCTTACTATGATGGTGACATGAGCGACAATTTTTCATTCTCATCCATTAGCAGTAGTTTTTCAAGTGGTTTATCCAGTACAATTTCCTCATCTTCTTCAGCCCCTTCCGATTCATCAGATAGTGGTAGCAGTGGAAGTGATGGCGGAGGAAGTTCTGGTGGCGGTGGTGGTGGCGGAGGTGGCGGTGGGTGGTAGTTCGGTTATCGAATTACGTTAGACATTCTGTATGATTTTAACGAGATTGGCGTTCTGAAATCCAATCTGGCTTCATGTTACGTTACCTTCTTTTTGTAGGGCTTTTTTTAACAAGTGTTGCAGGTTATTCCCAAATCTCAAGCACCTTCAATGCAAATGCCTTAGGCTGGACTACCCCAAACGATGCAGATGGAACAATTGGCTATTCTGCAACAGGAGGAAATCCTGGGGGTATGGTTTTTGGAAGTCCCCTCTCCTTTAATCTCGGGGCGGGTACAATTTATGTTCCCTTTAATTTTGTTGCACCTGCGGCCTATTTGGGTAATAGAAGTGCTTACTATAACGGAACGCTTCGTTATGAAATTCAGCAAAGCACAACGGGAACTCCCAATCAATATGCTGAAGTTACAATCGCCAATAGCGGAGGTATTACCCTTTATTATTTTCCAACCACACCCAACCAACCTGCTGCAGCACCTGTATGGACACCATATTTGGTTGAGTTTAATAATACAACAGGTTTTTGGAAAACAACCAATAGCCCTACCGGCCCGGTGGCAGCAGAAACACAAATTCAAAGTATTCTAAGTGATCTGGCTTCTTTACAAATACGGGGACTTTACCGCGATGCCAATACAACCAACCGGTTGGATAATGTGAGCTTTACACCACCAATAATTATTAATACACAACCTGTTGCCAGCACGTTTGCCTGTCCGGGAACACCCATAACATTAACAACAGCTGCTTCTGGCAATCCTGCTATCACCTATCAATGGCAAATGATTATTTCAGGAGTGTACACTAACATTAGTAATGGCGGAAATTACTCGGGCGTTACAACCAACACACTCAACATTAACACAACAGATGGAACGGCCACCGGCAACTATCGTTGCACTATTGCTGGAACTAACGTGGTAAATGCCAACACCAACAATGCTACTGTGGTTATTGGCACCATACCTGCTGCACCAACCACCACTGGCGCAACTTCTTGTACACCGGCTGCCCTTACGCTTACAGCTTCCGGTCTTGTTAATGGCCAATATCGTTGGTATAATGTGCCAACCGGAGGAACAATACTTTCTACTTCAAACACCTACACAACAGTATTGCTAACATTAACTACAACTTATTATGTTTCAATCTTTGATGGCGGCTGCGAAAGTTCCAGAACAACAGTAACCGCAACCATTAACACTACACCTGCCGCACCTACTACAACAGGATCATCGGCATGTGGATCAGCAAGTGTAACCGTTACCGCTGCGGGTGGGCTCGCTGGCCAATACCGGTGGTACACGGTACCCACAGGAGGAATTGCTCTTGGCGGACAAACGAATGCCAGCTATAGCACTCCGGTACTCACTAGCACTACAACTTATTATGTTGCCATCAACAATGGATTTTGCCAGAGTACGCGTACCGCTGTTACTGCTACCATTAATACTCCACCCGGTGCTCCAACAGGAACGAACGCTGCCCGATGCGGAACCGGTACAGTAGTGCTCAATGCGGCAGGTGGTTTAGCTGGACAATATCGCTGGTATGATGTGCCTACTGGTGGCATTGCAATTGGCGGGCAAACAAATGCTACCTATACTACTTCCTCGCTTACATCAACCACACCATATTATGTAGCTATCAACAACGGAACTTGCGAAAGCTTGCGCACTACCGTTACGGCAACGATTAATACACTACCAAATGCACCAACTACAACCGGAGCCGAATCTTGTCCTTCAGCAAGTGTTACATTAACAGCAGCAGGTGGTTTAGCAGGTCAATACCGTTGGTATTCGGTACCTACTGGCGGAATAGCTATTACAGGTCAAACCAATAATACTTATACTACAGCTATCCTCACTGCACCCACTTCATTTTATGTAGCCATTAACAATGGAGTTTGTGAAAGTAGCCGAACAGCGGTTTTGGCAAATGTTGCCGAGCCTGGTTGTGATAATATTCCTCCTGAAATAGAAACGGTGCCTTTAGTAACACAGATTGGCGGGATCGTTACGCTTAATCTGGTTAACCTTATTTCTGATCCTGATAACAACCTCGATCTCACTCAACTTGCTATTGTACCACCCATTGGCCGCTGGACAAATGCTTTTATCGATAATAACAATAACCTGATAATAGATTACACCGGTGTTCAATTCTCAGGAATAGACAGCATTGGAATCCGCGTATGTGATCTCTACACCTGTATTGTAGAAAGACTGGGCATTAGTGTAGTTGGCGAAATCAATATCTATAATGCTATTTCACCCGGCAATGATGGCAATAACGATTTCTTTAACTTAGAACACATTTCGATTTTGGATGAAACCCGCGATAATAAAGTCTCGATCTATAACCGCTGGGGTACGCTGGTATGGGAAGGCACCAACTATGATAATGTCAACATCGTGTTTACAGGCAAATCAAATAGTGGCAATGATTTACCTACCGGTACTTATTTTTATAAAATTGAATTTAAGGGCGGTCACAAATCCGAATCAGGTTATCTGGTATTGAAACGTTGACATTTCAAATAAGCAGCCACTCGCTTTCATCAAAATCAATTGATTCCCAATTGCTTTTTTTCAATCTTCGTCCCGCACTTTAATAGATTGATAGGATGAGAGGAAAGTTTATACCCATGCTTGCTTTGCTGGCGCTGATTTCGTGCCAACAAGAATCAGCCGATGAATCAACATACACCCGAAAGTTTATTACCACCAACCCCGACCCCAAGCCACTTCCTCCAAAAGAAAGTCTGAGAAATTTTGAAAGGCAAGGTCGAAACCTAATGATCCAGCATACTCCCGAATAAGCACTGAAGCATCTCCAAA
>DPSB01000259.1 GCA_003537495.1 Cytophagales bacterium
CCTCACCCCAACCCCTCTCCAGAGGAGAGGGGCGAGACTCAGTATTCTTAATTATAGCTTTTGATTTCTACTCCACCAAACATGACGAAGCCGGTGATCACTAACTTCTTACCAGATGACGGAGCCTGAGGCGTGCTGCGTTTATCATCAAAACCACCCAGTATGGCAGTTATGTCCGATTTGATTTCCCAATTGGCAGGTACAACCATTTTTACACCACCAAACATTTGCACTACATCAATAACAACAGTACCATTAATATCAGCCTGGGTAAGGTCCAGATCGGTACCACCGAAAAGACACGTTGTTTCGCCACCTTTAAATTGCTTGGAAAAAACTTTCTTCTTGGCGCCACCAAAAATGGTTGTGATATCGAAATAATCTTCACCGCCTTCATCGATGTTAATTACACCGTCACCCGCTAAAGATTTGCGTGCTTCACGCGATGGCCCCCACAACGCCCGACCAACAATAAATGCACCCACTAAGATTACACCGATTGGTATTGCTAATCTTCTGATCTCGTAATCCAGAAAGAAGATATCATCAATCAGAAAGAATGAGCCAACCAAGATCAAAGCTAACCAACCAATGCCTTCAAACTTGCGGTTGATTCCAAATACCAAGCCCAACCCGATTAACAAGGTTTGCCAGGAGAAAACCCAGCGGGGCAAATAGAATAAATCCAATTTTTTAAGAAGCCAAAAGCTTCCGATAGCGAGAATAAGACCACCTACCCAAACGCTGCTGCTTAATTTCTTTGTGTTGCTCATAACCTTGTGTGTTTGTTTACACGAAATAACGGAGAAACTAAGCTTCTGACGATTCTGAAAAGGTTACCGACAGCAAAAAGTCGGTGAAACCAGGGATTGAGGGGTGTGAAATGGGAAGGGGTTTTTGCTATAAAAGAAACATGGGTAATTGTTTATATTCGGGAGTTGGTGGCAAACCATAGACGACTCCACAGCAGGGCGAAATAAGCAAAACTATTCTCAGGAAATGTCGCTTAAAAGAGAACTGATATACATTGACGAAAAAGACGAAACCGACAGAATTGAAAAATATTCATTCAAAGGCGACAGGTGTGTAATTATTTTCAAAAACAATAGTAAAGAATTTTCTTATGGAAAGAATAGAGCAAAAATTGTAAGAACAGCCGTAAGTGGCGACAAAGCATTTAATGTTTTCAATTACCTAAAAGAAATTGCTGATACTGTTGGACTAAAAACAGAAGAAGGCGACAATATCCTTGCAAAAAGTTACAGTAGCATTTCTGAAATACCAGAAGATTGTATTCTAGCAAGTCTGTTAAACAATTGGTTACCTACAAGAAGTGACAATTCTGCAAATTCTGAATTTTTTCCTTTTGGTTTTAATCTAAGCCAGCGAAAGGCGGTCTACACCGCATTTGCTAACAATTTAAGTGTAATTGAAGGGCCTCCGGGAACTGGTAAAACGCAAACTATTCTGAATATTATTGCTAATGCAGTTTTAAATGAACAAAGTGTTGCCGTTGTTTCAAGTAATAATTCCGCGACAAAGAATGTTTACGAAAAACTTGAAAAGAACGGTATTGAATTTATAGCCGCACTTCTTGGAAATTCTCAAAACAAAAAAGAGTTCATTGGTTCACAAAAAGAAATCCCCGATTTATCAAACTTCAATTTAACCAACGCTCAAAAGGCAGAAATAAAAATAAAGACAACCAATCTTGTTACTCAACTTTCTGAGAACCTTGACAAGAAAAATGAATTGGCATTATTGAGACTACAAATTGAGAACATCAAAACAGAATATGAACATTTCAAAGAAGCATCTAAAGATAAAAAAGATAAAAACTCAGAGCCTAAATGGAACATTACAGCCCAAAAAACACTTGAATTATGGGTTGCTCTTGAATCACTTGGGAAAAGGCGAAAAAAAATTAGGTTCATTAGAAAACTAATTTTTCGTTTCAAATACGGAATTAAAGACAAATCATTCTACAAAAATTCTTTTGATGAGATGATTTTCATTTGTCAGTTGAAATATTACCCGAACAAAATTCATGAACTGAAGAAGAAAATAGAATCATTGGAAACCTCTTTATCAAATTTTTCATTTGATAACAAAATGAAAGAATACTCAGAAATATCAATGCAACTTCTGAAAGCAGAATTGTGCAAACGATACAAACATCAAAAGCGAGAGCCGTATACCATTTCAGAGCTTCGTCAAAAATCAAACGCTTTTATCAAAGATTACCCTGTCATTATGAGTACGACCTACTCATTGAGACAGAGTTTATCCCAAAAAATTTATTATGACTATGTTATTATTGACGAATCTTCGCAAGTTGATTTGGCAACAGGTGCGCTTGCTTTGTCATGCGCAAAACGTGCTGTAATTGTTGGCGACATTAAACAATTACCTAATGTAGTTGACAACGATATGCAAATAAAGACTGATATGATTTTTGATTCTTACAACTTGAAAGAACCTTATCGCTATTCAAATAATAGTTTACTATCATCAATCATTGAATTGTTCCCAAATGTTCCAAAGACGCTATTAAGAGAACATTATCGTTGCCACCCAAAAATCATAGAATTTTGTAACAAGAAATTTTATGACAATCAACTTATCATCCTTACAGAGCCCAAAAGTGAACGCCAACCTCTTGTTGTTTACAAAACAGCACAAGGTAATCATGCAAGAGAGCGAATGAATCAAAGGCAAATAGATATTATTAAGCAGGAAATTATCCCGAGGGAAAAACTTGAAAATGTAGATTTAGGTATTGTTACACCATATCGCAATCAGACGAACGCGTTACAAAGAACGTTTCACGGAACTTCAGTCAAAGCGGACACAGTTGACAAATTTCAAGGAAGAGAAAATGAAGTTATTATAATTTCAACTGTTGACAACGAAATTTCGGATTTTACAGACAATCCAAATCGATTAAATGTTGCAGTTTCCAGAGCGGTTGACCAACTTATTTTAGTTGTCAATGGAAACGAAAACGAAAAAGACAACAACATTTCTGACCTCATTAAGTATATTGAGTATAACAACTTTTCCGTTGTTCAAAGTGAATTAAACTCAATTTTTGATTTGCTGTATAAAGGTTACGAGGAAGAACGAGCAAAAATTATTAGCAAGTCAGGTAAGGTATCGCAGTATGACAGCGAGAATTTAATGTTTGGGCTAATCAAACAAATTTTAATAGAAGACAAATTTCTAAGATATGATGTTCTTCTACATTTTCCGTTAAGGCTGCTTGTTAAAGACTTCTCCAAGTTAGACGAACAAGAAATAAAATATGCTTCAAATCCTTGGACACATTTAGATTTTTTGATTTACAACAAAGTGGCCAAAGTCCCTGTTCTTGCAATAGAAGTTGACGGTTTTGAATTTCACAGGGGTGGAACACAACAAGCCGACAGAGATAAGATGAAAGACAGAATTCTCGAAAAGTATAATTTTCCAATTTTACGTTTCAGAACAAATGACAGTAACGAAAAAGAAAAATTGATAGACAAATTAAATGAATTACAAAAGACAAAATAGAATTCAGGCGAACCGTCAATAAAAATGTGTAATGTCGGGGTTCAGTGTAGGCATCAAAAGTGTTTTCTTAATATTAACCGGAATCGAGGACAAGGGTGTTTATATCCAAAAACAAAGCGTTGCATAGCTTTGAGCCACTTAATTACTGGTAAATTTAGAGTGGTTGGTAGTAATGCCTCTTGAAGAACCATAAATCAGTGAAAAATTTTCAATAAGAAATTCCCAATACGGGAACTTTAGTGTACTTTTGAAAAAAAGGTAATACTTGAGGGTAATTGCTAAAAAGGTGCTCCGGGAGTTTTGGACTAAACATTCGGGCTGTGAACAACAACTTAAATCCTGGTATCGGGAAGCTGAAAAGAGTGAGTGGAAGAATACTAATGAAATCAAAAAAGAGTACCCAACCGCAAGCATACTCGGGGATAACAGAGTTGTTTTCAATATAAAGGGAAATAACTACCGACTAATTGTTAAAATTAACTTCTACTATCAAA
>DPSB01000430.1:0-3448 GCA_003537495.1 Cytophagales bacterium
TTTCAAATCACGAACCTCACCATCAAGAAATAATCCTGATTGGCCTGCTGAAAGTGCCTTAAAATTTCCAGCCCCCGTTCCTTTCAACAAGAGTCCATTGCTTGCATCATATCTTCCGGCCTCTGGCTTCGCTTTATAGAGATTTCCTCCTACTACTAAATCCATAATTTCATCTCCGTCTATATCGCTAATGCTGATCGCATAAATTGGGGCAAACTGGGCTTCCGTGGGCAACTTTTTTAACTCAAATGATTTGCCGCTATTAATGAGCACAACGCTTGCCAGTTCATAAACTTTCAGCTCCAGTGAGCCTTGCCTTTCTTCAGGAGTAAAAATAGTTTCAAAAGTTTGGTCCTTGAAACTTTCATACTTTAGAAATTTCTTCTTGAGTACAGGAACCTGACTCATTAAATCATGCCGCAGAACCATCGGGTAGCTAACATCACCTTGGTAAACAGAAATGATTTGTTCATTTGTACCATTTCTATCAAAATCATTGACTTGCATGGTGACTGGTCTTTCGGGTGAAGCTCTGAATCTACTGTTAAGTCCGTGATTCCCTACTACTGCGTCAAGATCACCATCACCATCTAAATCTGCAATTTCAATAGCATTCCACCAACCATTAGTTTTTGATAGGCCCCAAGCTTCGGACTTATCTTCAAACTTTCCCTTATTATTAATAAGCAATGTTATTCGCATATATTCACCAACAACTATTAGGTCTTGCCATCCATCTGCATTTACATCAATCCAGCCTGCATCAGTTATCATCCCAATTTCGATTAATTGAGGTGCAAAGCTACTCGTCACATCAGTGAATGTGCCTTTACCATCATTTTGCAGTAAATATCCATTTACTGGAAGTCCATACAAAAATGGATGACTGCGAACCCCTACAAATAAATCAATGTCACCATCCATATCGAAATCGGCTGGAGTAACAACTGATGTACTTTCAAAAACTGGGGTTGGTAGTATTTGTTGAGATCGGGAAAAATTACCCTTCCCGTCATTAAAATACAGCCGATCCGATAATGCAAAGGAACTTGTGGAGAATTCGTTGCTACCGCTACAAACATATAAGTCCTGATCTTTGTCACCGTCAGCATCAAAAAAAAGGCATACTAAATCTTCAGAATCTTTATCATCGACAAATCCATTTTGATTACTCTTTTTAAAACTACCCATCGCATTTTGAATATATAATTCACCGGGTTGATCCTTTGCATTTCCAATATATAAATCGTCCAGCCCATCACCATTTACATCAGCAACTGCCAATTTTGGTCCTTCATTACTTATCATATGAAACAACAATTTGTTTCTATCAAAGTCTACGAAATTACTTTCAGTATGGTTAAACTCAAGCCCCATAAGCTCAGTTTCGCTTAACAATGACTTAGAGTTGCCAGCTCTGGTTTGTTGCAAAGAATTTCCATCTTTTTGGAATAGCTTTAGAGATTGATTAGCGGGCACTTCTGCTAGTTTACTTTGAGTTCCGTTAGGCCATTTGACAATAAGAGAATCAATCACTTTGATACTTCCTAACCCAAGATGAGGACGAGGGTCCATTGACGATTCGAACCCACGATTGGGCATTTGCTCAACATAAAATTGCTGATTACCTGAGTAAACAGAGATTGAAGCGCCTAAAGCAAATAGATTTTGTCCCTCACCTACCAACTCAAATTTTAGATAATGATTTTCTGGAAAAAATTGCGTTGTGTTGTTCTTGAATATCGAAACCAGGTCATTAACATTGTTAACAACTAAGTCCATATCTCCATCGTTGTCTAAGTCTCCATATGCAGCACCATTTGAAAACCCAGGGGCCCCAAGTCCCCATTCTTTCGCTCTATTAGAAAATTCTAAATCTCCCAGATTTTGAAATGCAAAATTTGATACCGGATTAGATGGTATTAGTTCAACCAATTTTTTGTAATCCACATTTCTGTTTGTAACAATCGACTTAACCACTTCTTCGCTTGACACATATTGCAGATAATCCTGATTGGTTAAGTCTTGATAAATTCCATTCGCGACAAAAATATCCTTCAACCCATCATTATCCATGTCAAACATGAGTGCGCCCCAACTCCAATCGGTAGCCTCAACTTTAGCAAGTCTTCCTACTTCACTAAAAGTATTACTACCATTGTTTAACTGAAGCATATTACGGGTAAATTGATGGTAATACCCATTTGATACATTATACTGATACCGATCCCAGTTTTCGAACGTAGTAACAGTCTTTACCCTATTATTGTCGGCCGGTAGCATTTCTGTAACGAAAATATCAGGGTATCCATCATTGTTTACATCAGCTAAGTCAGCTCCCATCGAAGCCCCACTAATGGATTTCATCTGTTCTGTTAGGCATTCTTTAAAAGTTCCGTCCTTATTATTTATATAAAGATAGTCGCGTTCAAAAAAATCGTTGGAAACATAAATATCCGGCCATCCATCAAGATTCACATCACCTACCGTTACACCTAAACCAAATCCAATTATGCTACCATAAATTCCTGCCTCCTCACTAATATCTACAAAGCGACCCTTATCATTACGAAAAAATTTATCGCCACCCAATGAGTCACGAACAGGCCTTTCGTATTTTCTTAAATTAAATGAGCCAATAGCCTGATACGAATTATTTAATATATATAAATCAAGATCATTATCGCGATCAAAATCAAGAAAGGCAGCATGCGTTGTAAAACCTCTATCTGCTATGCCAAATTCGTGCGCTTGTTCTGTAAAAGTTAGATCCTTATTGTTAATAAAGAGTTCATTCTCTTTATTATCGCCCGTAACATCTCCAGAGTTACAGACATAAATATCAATCCATCCATCGCCATTAACATCGGCCATACTTACACCAGTAGACCATGCTTTGTTACCACCCACACCAGATTTATTTGTAATGTCCTCAAACTCCAAATTCCCTTTATTCAAGTATAGTGCATTTCGACCTTGATTAGAGGTAAGGTAAATGTCCAACAATCCATCATTATTGATATCTCCTAATGCTACCCCCCCACCATTATAAAAATTTCGGTAAGTGTAGATATTAAATTCCTGACTGAACCTTAAGTCATTTCTGAATAAAATATTAGTTTCGTCAGGCGATAGCAACTCAAACAACGGATTGGTAACTTCATCCCTCGTATGGCAACTAAAAAGAATTAAAGATAGAAAGATAAACAACCTTATCATTTCTCACTTTTTAATGCCTTCACTATTTGTTGCTCCATTTTCATATCAGTAAAAATTGCTCTTACGCTTTGATCATCTTTTATATACAAATTGATCCTTCGTTTTCCATCCAGTTTATAGTAGACATTACCAGCCAACTCATGTTTGGTAGATTTAAAATCTTCTCCATACCACTTTTTAAATACTTGAAGCATGGTACTCATTAGTGAATCGGAATGATACTGTCTGT
>DPSB01000430.1:3612-3944 GCA_003537495.1 Cytophagales bacterium
GTTCTTAAATACTTGAAGCATAGTGTTCATTAGTGAATCCGAATGATACTGCCTGTTCCAAGGTGCCCAAGATTCATACGTAAATGTAACGGGCATTTCAAATATCTTATCCTCGTAAAAACTTGGATAAAATCGCATTATAACAGGACTATTTACATCCTCAGAAATTCTATATTCTACAGTTTGATTGGTAGGTCCATGAATAAGTATTTTTTGCCTATTATACTCCCAACAATGATCGTAGAATTGTTTAGAAGTCATTCCCAACGAAATACCAAGAAATAAACTATCATATTCTGTACGATGGTCCATTTTTGGTTTGTCACATGAAA
>DPSB01000431.1 GCA_003537495.1 Cytophagales bacterium
TGCTACCAATCTTAAAAATTGTATGCTGCTGCTTACCCAGCTCATCGATTTACAAATACCCACTGTGCTTACGCTGAATATGATGGATCTGGCTGCACGCTCTGGTCAGAGTATTGATGTGCAGACACTTTCAGCTGCCTTAGATTTACCAGTGGTGATGATAAATGCACGCACCGGACAAGGTGTGGTTGAATTGAAAAAATTGCTTACTACTTCAATCAAGCCCTCTTCAAAAACAATTTATAAAGTAGGCGAAGAAATTGAGCCTCTGGTTAAAGACATCCAGCAGAAATTCAACTTGGGTACCCGGTATCAGGCTTATCAGTTTTTGCAACAAACCGATAACCTATCATTTCTTACTTCGGCCGATAAAACTTACATCACGTCTCAGGCAAAGGCTGCAAATTTTTTTCAGCATAAATACCAAGGTGCCGAAACCGTAATGCGATATAGCTTTATTCAGGATTTGCTGAATAAGGTGACGCTAAAGTCCTCCGATCCGGAATGGAAAAAGTTCTCGTATCGCATTGATAAAGTGCTTACACATAAAGTGTGGGGCTATCTTATTTTCTTCTCCGTACTCTTCCTCATTTTCCAATCCATTTTTGCGTGGGCGCAGATACCGATGGATTTTATAGACAGTACGTTTGCCCGACTTAGCAATGTGTTGGATAATTTTTTTCCGGATGGACCATTCTTCGATCTTATCACGCAGGGTATTGTTCCGGGCATTGGCGGCATTGTAATTTTCATTCCGCAAATCGCCATTCTGTTTGCCTGCATTGCTATACTGGAAGAAAGTGGCTACATGGCTCGCGTTGTTTTTCTGATGGATAAAATCATGCGCAAGTTTGGGTTGAATGGTAAAAGCGTAGTGCCTTTGATTTCAGGAATGGCTTGTGCCATACCGGCTATTATGGCAACCCGTACAATCGAAAATTGGAAAGATCGATTGATTACCATTTTTGTAACTCCATTTATGAGTTGTTCGGCCCGGTTGCCAGTGTTTACAATTCTGGTAGCGCTAATTATTCCCGATGTTAAGTTGTTTGGCTTCTTCAACTATCAGGGGTTGGTGCTAATGGGTCTTTATCTATTGGGTTTCTTTGCCGCATTAATTTCTGCTTTTATATTGAAATTAATTATCAAGACAAAAGAACGCAGCTATCTGATTATGGAAATGCCCACCTATCGCAAGCCTAAGTGGAGTAATGTGGGCTACACCATCATTGAAAAAACCAAGTCGTTTGTGTTTGAAGCCGGTAAAGTGATTCTGGCTATCTCGGTTGTGTTATGGGTACTGGCAAGCTACGGCCCAGGCGATGCTATGAGTAAAGCCGAAGAGGCAATAAAATTTGAAGCCGGGCAAACTGAATTAAGTGCCGAAGAATTTGAAGCCCGCGTGGCCTCCTACAAACTGGAACATTCATATGCAGGTATTGTTGGCAAAGCGTTAGAACCAGTCATCGAGCCTTTGGGTTATGATTGGAAAATCGGGATTGCCTTGGTAACCTCTTTTGCTGCACGCGAAGTTTTTGTAAGCACCATTGCTACCATTTATAGTTTGGGTGGTACCGAAGATGAACAAACTATTAAAGGGCGTCTGCGTTCAGAAATAAATCCTGTAACAGGTGGGCCGCGCTATACCCCGGCTGTGGGCCTTTCGCTGCTTGTGTTTTATACGTTTGCCATGCAATGCATGAGTACCCTTGCGGTAGTGAAACGTGAAACCAAAGGTTGGAAGTGGCCGCTTATACAACTGGCCTACATGACAGCCCTTGCTTATGTTTCGGCCTTCGTTATTTATCAAAGTTTGTCATAATCTTACATGAGGCGTAAGTTCTGTTTAACGAGTACTAATTCTCGTTACTTTTGACGGAACACCTTTATGACAGCTACCTCAAATTCAAAACTTGGACTGCTTTACTTGGCACATCTGCTTATTAGTGCCGATGGCGTTATTGACACTAAAGAATATCAGGCGTTATCCAAAATCAAAGAAAAAGAATCCATTAGCGATCAAGATTTTAAGAAATTTGAATTGGCCGTAGTTGGCAAGAAAGAGCGGGATATATACCGCGAAGGAATTGACTTGATGAACAACTGCACAGAAGAAGAAAAACTGAACGCCTTTGTTCACCTTTATAAGATGTCGGAAATAGATGGCCGCGTTCATATTAAAGAAGTACGGCTGCTGTTGTACACAATCAAAAACGCAGGCATTGAGTTTAACGATGTGGTAGCCCGCGCCAAAGCGCTTACCGATTATTAATTCTTGAAGTACAATCTGTAACCTGTATTTTTGCTGCACTCATGGCAGCATTCAATCCTCATTTTACTATTGGCGTTTTAGGTGGAGGCCAGTTAGGCCGCATGCTCATTCAGGCAGGCATTAATCTCGACCTTAATTTTCAGGTACTTGATCCAGATGCGCAAGCACCTTGTGCCGGTATAGCCCGGTTTACACAAGGCAAGCTTACCGATTACGAAACCGTAATGGCGTTTGGTAAAACCTGCGATATAATCACGATTGAAATAGAGAACGTAAATACAAAAGCATTAATCGATCTGGAGAAAGCGGGCAAAAAAGTGTTTCCGCAACCGGCAGTAATAGAATTAATTCAAGACAAGCGCGTTCAGAAACAATTCTTTGAAGATAATCAGATTCCTACCGCACCGTTTGTATTGGTTAACAATAAAGAAGATGTAGCCAAACACGAAAATTTTCTTCCGGCAGTAAATAAATTGGGTAGAGAAGGTTATGATGGACGCGGAGTTCAGATCCTGAGAAGCGAAAGTGACTTGAAGCATGCCTTTGATTCGCCAGGGGTGCTTGAAGAATTGATTCCGTTTGAGAAGGAAATTGCCATCCTCGTATCCAGAAATGAAAATGGTGAAATTGCCTCCTTTCCAGCAGTAGAAATGGTAGTTCACCCTGAAGCAAATCTGGTCGAGTACCTTTTTTCTCCAGCTCAAATCTCAGCCGAAGTTGCTACAAAAGGAG
>DPSB01000337.1 GCA_003537495.1 Cytophagales bacterium
TACGGCATTATCCACCGAATAGAGGACATTAAACGTCATTACCTTCAGCTCGTTAAATTCCTCAACGGGCTCGGGCTCCATAACAGGTTTCTCGCAACCGGTAAGGGTTACGAGAAACAAGTATATCCACACACGCATCATTCCCACCAAAAAATTATTAGTTAGCCGAGAACACATTAGTTACAGAGTACCAATATGTCCATGAACTTCCGTCTTTATAAAGAACATCGTATGCAATGCTAACCGTACCTGCGCACACATCATAACTTCCGTTTCCTGTTTGCACAAATTTATATTCATAACCATCATTGTCTGTACCTGATTCAAACTCTCCAAAGGTTGCACTACCTCGAGTGGCTCCGCTAAACTCAGGCGTAAGCGTCATGGTGATTGATGCTGACGGAAAAGCACCATAGTCAATCAAGTTTCCTGTTACCGAAAGCTGATTACCTGTAAGCACACCCGTAGCTGGTTTCGGTGTACCGCTAACAGAATTGGTAAGAGACGCATTAAAAATGGTTAGCGGTGTACTGCATTCATCGTCAACAATGGTAAACAAGATTGCATCGTTTGTTGGGTTTGTTATTCCTAAACCGATTTTAATACCAGCTTGACTGGCAGCCATAAGCTTAACTTCAACAGTGCGCGCAGATGCGGAAGCTGTTTCATTATTTACGGTTGTAATCCAAAGTGTATCCGAAATCAATTTACCAGCCCTGATTTTTAAAGTTGTTGTCGTCAAATTAAAATCCGTTCCAGCTGTAGCATTGGTTCCTGTAGCCAGAAACGTTAGATCAATATCACTTGAATATGGTTTAGCGGCCCAAAGTTGAATAACAATAGGATAGCCCTCTTCGCTATTAGAACTTTCGTTCAGGTTTGCCATCTCATCTCCTTTTATAGAAACAAATTCAAACACAGGATCCGTTATTTTTTCATCCTCACCGCAGGCAAATGCAACTGCGCAAAGAAGTATTGCAAATAATTTTTTCATAGTGATTTTAGTTTTTCAAAAGCCACATTTCGCCATTAATATTATCGGTGGTGTACTGTCGTGTAATGGCCGCGCTTACATTGGCCTCGTTATACAACAGTTCATCTTGTGGATACATCCACCGCTTGGGTATGATTTGATTGTTGAGCACCCCACCACCATTAACCGAAAATGTTGGAAAACCAGTTCGAAGGTTATTATAGAACGCTTCCCAGCCACCATTCATAAAGAAGTTTATGTGTTTTTGTGTTATGATTTGTTCAATGCCTGTTGATGAATTAAACTCCACTTCACTTCCTAAAAGGTAGGCACTAACACCGGCTACATCAAAAAATTCGAAAGATGCCGCTATCCCATTGTTATAATGTTCTTCCGCATCGGCTGTAATCCAGTTACGGGCTGCCGCTTCGGCAAGAATAAATTCCACTTCGGCATAAGATAGCAGGTTGCTGGGTTCGTTAACCGGATTATTGTAATAGCGTGGATTAACTTTTGAAACCAACCCCGCCACTACCAGGTTTGTATTAGTAGCCAGAAGTGCACTTCCATCAATACCGCCATAAGCATCAAAATCAGTTGTTGGTAATTCATCATCCGCTGCTTGTGGAGTAATATCGGCAAAAGCAAAGAGCCGCGGGTCTTCCAAATCCTTTAGTAAATCAACAAAGGAAGCCTCCATATAGTAAGCAGTTTTTAAACTGTTACTATTAAAATAGGGGTACCGGTTGTTTACCAGATCCTGAAATCGCAGGGAGGCATTATCAGCATTCGATTCGAATATTGGATAGGTAGTCGGGTCGTCCACTATTTCTTTAAACTGATTGATTATCTGTGTGCCGATTGCTCCGCCTTTTTTCGACATGCTCAATAATACACGCAGCTTAAAAGAATTGACAAGCTTTTTCCATTGGGTTATATCACCATCATAAATGATATCGCCCGTAATAGCACCATTGCTTGTATTCAATAAACTGTTTGCTTCTTCGAGGTCGGCTAATACCTGCATGTAAATTTCTTCCTGCGTATCATATTCCGGAGTAAACTTACCTGCTTCAGCCTGTAAGGCATCTGAGTAAGGAACATCGCCAAAAACCTTGGAGAGTTCGAGAATGTGAACCGACTTGAAGAAGAGTGCCAATGCGCGATAGTTTTCAAGGTTTAAGCGTGCCGCCTCCTGATCCATCTTGGTTACTTGTCGTAAACTGTTATATCGACCAAACCCTGCGCGTTGCCAATTGTAATACTGCTCATTGGAAGCACCATCGGTATATGCTAATTGGCGCGAAGCTAAAGCCGCCCCTATATCAATATAGTTAAAAGTTATAGCCTCGATATTAGTAAGCAGCAAACCCGGATGAGTTTGTGTAGCCCGGTTTGGATCTAATTGCAAATCTTCAAAATCGGTGCAAGCACTCGCCAACACAAGTATTGTAAAGAATATATATTTCATTGTTTTCATGTGGATCGGATTAAAAAGTTAGGTTCAAATTAAAACCGATGTTTCGGGTTGAAGGCGTTTGGAGATTATCGCTGCCTGAGTCGGGATCAACGTTTGGCATCTTGGACCATAACGCCAGGTTACGACCAACAACTCCAATACTTGCTCTTGTAATGAATGATTTTGAAAGTACGGATTGGGGAACCTGATACATGACTGTTAGCTCTCTCAACTTTACAAAAGACTGATTATAGTAATGAGTCAGGTCTGCATTACTTGTGTTTGTGTTCCATGAAATATAGTTGACAGGTGTAACGTTAGGTGCGTACACTCGGGTATCACTCACGATGTTTCCATCGCTGTCGTACTCGGCAGTGCCCTCCACAACCACAAGTCCAGGAGAAATAAACGAAGCTATACCCGCATTGGCATCATCACGAAATTGATTTACCGTTCCAGGGTGTGTGCCACCCCACCACATTTTTTGGTTAGTGGTAGAATACATTACTCCACCTATGCGGCCATCAAAAGAAACTCCGGCTGTAAAATTTTTATAAGTAAAGTTGTTGGCGATACCAAAAATAAAGTCTGGATCGGAATAACCTTGTGGTCGCTGATATGGATCGCTTAACGGAAATCCATTTGCGCCAAGAATAAGCTGGCCACCTGGAGAACGTAGGTAGCCGTACCAATAGTTTTGATCCATACGCTCACCCACTTTAATCAACCCTAATCTGTCACTTCCATCAAACGAAGATTTTAAATAACGATGGTACTGACTATAGTTTGCAATAACATTCCATGTAAATGAATTTGTCTTTACCGGTGTTGCCGTAACGGTAATCTCAAAACCTTTTCTTAAAAACTCTCCTCCATTTACAAGCCTGTAGGTATACCCACTGGAGTTTGACATAGGTAGTTGATAGATATTATTAAAGTCGCGAATACTATATACTGCAGCATCAACCCCTATCTTGCCATTCAGGAAGCGAATATCAACACCCGCTTCAAAAGTTTCTGATGTTTCCGGACTAATGCTTGGATCGATTAATGTTCCTGGAAATTGTAAGGAAGGTGTGCCACCCCAATTTACGCCAGGATCATACCCGGGAATATGCTGATAAGGGTATGTGCCATTTACTTTTATCTGGCCGTCAGTTACCTGCGACCATGAACCTCTCACTTTAAGAAAAGAAATTTTCGCGGCACTTAAATCCATAAAGTCAGTAATTACCCCAGCAAGCGAAGCGGATGGATAGAAGAATGAATTATTCTGAAGAGGCATGGTAGAAACCCAATCCTGGCGACCTGTTAAGCCAAGAAAAATTCCGTTGTAAAACTCAAGATCCAGCGTACCAAAAACACTATTTACATTTTCTTCCTGAAAACTATTTGTTCCACGTAATGGGTTTGCTGAGTTGCTTAAATTATAGAAACCAGGGATAACCAATCCGTCCGTATTTTGGCTTTGATTTTTGAAGTTTCTCCACCGATTGGCTAAACCTACGCTTGCCCGCAACCCAATATTATCGCCAAAACTCTTCTTATACTGCGCAAGCAAGTCTGTATTGATATTGAAATTTGATTCGG
>DPSB01000111.1 GCA_003537495.1 Cytophagales bacterium
GCATGAAGATTACCAACTTTGATGAAGCGAACCAGTTTGTAAAACGCGAATACCGCGCAGGCTGGAGTTTGTAAACGCTTATCAAACCTTATCTAAAACGTCTCGCTGGTAAGCGGGACGTTTTTGTTTTAAACACTCCTATCACATTATTAACTGTATCTGTATCTCACCCAGGTCTGTGTCTACACAGACCTGTTCATACATTGCTTTCGAAAATAAATACTACTACTTGATTTGCGCGGGGGTGCCGGGTTGGTTAGATTGGGAATGCGAGATGAAACCTCCGCCTATACGTGCCAAATTAGGTTTATTGGCGAAGATTTGTTTCGGTTTTAAGATAGTTATATGTAATTGATAAAGACGACATGAAAATAAAAAATTTTATTCCAAGTGATACATTCAAGGCGAATGGTCTTGTATTTAAAGAGATGAAAAATCTTAAGCAAGTAGTTGCCTTATTTGGTAAAAATGGTTCTGGAAAATCAAGACTTTTAGCTCATCTTCCAAACGAGTTAAATGCAAGAATAAACGCAATCAATCAAGTTAACACACAAATAGCTAATTATTTAACGTATGCCGAAACAAGAAAATTAAACCTAAGTCAAGAAGCTAAATTAAAATCTTTAAAAGAAGACAGAGAGAAGCTCTTGATTGACATGGAGTTTGAAGAAGGAGATTCATTAATAACAATAACAGGAAGAGATATAAATATTAATCCTCCTGACAATATGCAAGAAAGTGAATATCGGTCCGGAACATTAAATCTTGTCACTAATCCAAATTTTCAAACCGTCAAACAAAATTGCGCGAAGTTTATTAAGTCATTGTGTAAGTCTGAAATAGCGCAGGAATATCATGAAAAAGTAAAGGGAAAAACACATTATTTATCACACGAGGAAATTCAAACTAAAAACATTAAGTTATTCAATTTGCTTAAAGAGGTCGTTAAGGAAATAATGAATAAAAAGCTAGACTATTCAACAGATGAACATTTAACTCCTATAGTTACACTTGATAAAAGAGTTTTAAATCCAAACGAACTATCTGACGGAGAAAAGGAATTATTGGCTTATTGTACGTTTCTTGTCTTACAAAGACAAGAGGACATACCGAATAAGACTCTTTCTTTAAAGAATAAAATACTTCTTCTTGATGAACTTGAATTATTTCTTCATCCTAAAGCACAAATAGATCTAATCAATGGCTTGAGAAATTTAGTAGGAGAACATGGACAAATAGGGCTCGCCACACATTCACTTTCTATTCTTTCAGTATTAGACAGAGATGAGATTTGGTTAATGGACAATGGTGATATTACATCACCAAGTATCGAAACCCCGAATAAAGTTTTAACATCCCTAATCGGTGAAGACAATGTTGATTCTTTAGAAAATTTTATATCTTCTCAATATGAATGGGCATCAATTCAATTCGCTTTAGAAAGTTTATTTCCCCCTGCGGTAATTCCTTACAAAGAAGGCGATGTACAGCAATCTCAAGTAAAAGACAGACTCTTGTCATCTTCACAACCGATTCATATTCTAGATTTTGGATCAGGAAAAGGCAGAATCGCACAAGAGATTATTAGAAATCAAACTTTAGCTTCAAATGTTTATTATCAGGCTTTAGAAATAAATAAAGAATATCATCCTGAATTGAAAGATTTGCCTTCGCAACTACAATTAGTAAGTAACATTAATCCTCACGTAGAACGTGAAGTTTTAGACACCTATGAAAAACTGAATGAAAAACAATACAATAACTTTTTTGATTACATCTTTCTAATAAATGTATTACATGAAATCCCATTGAATAAATGGAATTCTGTCCTAAATGCATTATTATCCAGCTTAAAGGAAGACGGGCATTTAATTATATTGGAAGATCAAGCTATACCTAGAGGCGAAAATGCACATGAATATGGTTTCCTGATTTTTGACATTGAAGAATTCAAAATTCTCTTTTCTCGCCCAAATCAACCCAAAGTTTACAAACATGAAAACCCAAAATATGCAGAAAGACTATCCTGTGTCGAAATCCCGAAAAGTAGTAGTATCGTTAATCCAGATACTATTAACGAGGCGCTGACTAGAAAGAAAACGAATTGTAAAACAGCAATTAAAAATTTAAGAGCGAAAAAAAATAAAACCGCTAAAGACGGTAGACAAAATAGTTTCCTTACACAACTTTATGCGAATGTTGACATGGCGCTATTCGATGGAAAAAAATAATATCAACTACACATAACATGGGTTTTGCGTCAAGCAGGGTGATGTACAAACTTGGAGCTTTGTGCTTCTATTCAAGTTCAGTGCTATTTGACAGTTTTGCTCCATTCCTTCCACCTCCAATGCTGCCTGTAAAAAACAGGCGGTACTCTTGCAGGAAAAATTGGACTCGAAAACGAAAGAACTTTGTATATCAATCGTGCATTAGGACACTTATGGCAAGTCCGGTTTAATGTAAGACCGGAAATAACGCTGTTCGAATTGGAGAAAGCTTGATTAATTTCAAGCTCATTTATTCGGGTAATGTACTGAAAAATAGTTGGTGACTTTTGTTGAATAAATCGTTAGACTTGGCACGTCAGCCCGAAGAGGAAGCAAGC
>DPSB01000339.1 GCA_003537495.1 Cytophagales bacterium
CTGATTTTGCTGTGGAGGCTGCCTTGATCGCGAAAGAAATGCCCGGCACACCTATTAAAGTTACGTGGACGCGTGAAGATGATTTAACACACGACTTTTACCATGCCTGCAGTGTACAACACATTCGTGTGGCATTTGATAAAGAGAACAACGTAACGGGTTGGAATCACCGCAGTGCATTTCCACCCATTGGCGGAACCACCAATACAAAAGAAATTTTTCCCAGCACAGGCGAGTTGGGATTAGGAGCAGTTGATTTTCCATACAACATTCCCAACATTTCTATTGAAGCAATTGAAGCCCCGGCAAAAACCCGGATTGGTTGGTTGCGATCGGTAAGTAATATTCAACATGCATTTGCGGTAGGCAGTATGCTGGATGAAATTGCAACGCAACGTGGGGTTGATCCGGTAAAAAATTTATTGGAGTTGCTCGGGCCCGACAGAACCATACCTTTCAACGAATACATTACTGGTTTTGAAAACTATGGCGAACCGTTAGATAAATTCCCGTGGAGTACCAGTCGCTTGCGCGGTGTTATTGAATTGGTAGCCGAAAAATCCGGCTGGGGTAAATCGCTCCCGAAAGGACATGGCATGGGCATTTGCGCACATAAAAGTTTTCTAACCTACGTAGCATGTGTGGTACATGTATCGGTTGATGCTGCCGGAAAGCTTACAGTTGAAGAAGCGCACTATGCGGTGGATTGCGGCCAGGTAGTAAATCGTAATTCTGTGATCAACCAATTTGAAGGTGGCTTTATATTCTCACTAAGCGGAGCTTTGAAGGGCAGCATCTCCTTTAAGGATGGCGCCAGCATGCAAACCAATTTTGATAAGTATGCTGTGGCTCGAATGAGTGATACACCCAAAGTATTGCAAGTGCATTTGGTAGAGAGCGATGAAAAACCAACCGGTGTAGGCGAGCCACCTGTGCCACCTGTAGCGCCCGCATTGGCCAACGCTATTTTTGCCGCAACGGGGAAAAGGTATAGGGAGATGCCGATAAAGTTGGTTTAACTGGGAGAGTTTACTTTAGCTTGTCGGAGAAGAACTCTGAGAAGGGGAGAAGAGGTGGGCGTGTCATTCGCTTGCCCACGCACGAGGCCACATGCTCAGGTCGCACTGTCCGCTGCAAGTCCGAGATTTATAAATATGCTTTTTTCAGCGGTTGCGTACATTTACCGTTAAGACATAGTCTTTAAAGAAAATACTATTCTCCATTTTAACTGCATTTTTTAGAAATTCATGACTTATGGAAAAAAGCCTTAAGAATCAAATTAGCCTAAGAAAATGCTTGAGTGCGTACAAGCCGTTCATCTACAATACAGAGCAATTAAAAGGTATCATACAGGGTTTTTATAATGGAATATTTGAGTGTGGTCAAAAGGAAATGGATTTTCCAAAATACAAGTGGTTTGATGAATGGATGCAAGGTAAATTCAGAAATAAATTATCCTTGATTGAGCAACTTCATTCCCTCGCTCCCAATAAGCCAGACTTACAAGTATCATTTTTTTTTAAATATTACGAAGAGTTTTCATCAGCTAGCGCTACATCTATTGTCCAGAGAGTCAAGAAAAAACAGAAAATTCACAACGATAAGCTTGGGATAGGTTGGTCTAGGATTTCCAACGAAACAAATAAATTGATAGTCTTCACCTTGTCTGGAAGTAAGCAAACTTGGTGCTTGCTTCTTCACGATGATTACATCCTGCACACCACCAGTGCTCCTGACAAGCGGTCAATTTTTATCTATATTAAAAAAAGCTATTTCAAACTTGATTCGAATTGGAAGGAGATAAAATCAAAAAACTACCTTAGAAATCTTATTCTAAAAGCCCAGAACAATTATTAGTCTGATAAGACTCCTTATCACAAAATTTTGCTTTGTGTTATA
This sequence comes from Cytophagales bacterium, assembly GCA_003537495.1. Classification (GTDB taxonomy): domain Bacteria; phylum Bacteroidota; class Bacteroidia; order Cytophagales; family Cyclobacteriaceae; genus ELB16-189. Next base: position 1,900 of record DPSB01000339.1, read on the forward strand.
TTCTTTACCGGCTCATAATAAAATACTGTTGAGCCTGAGGTAAGTGATTTTGTCTTCAGGAGTTTCAATAAAATCCTGTCTTTAATCTGGTCAAACAAACGCATTCCTTTCCCTTCAATTACTGGGTGAATACAAATTTGAAATTCGTCAATGGAATTGCTATTCAAAAGTTGAATAATTAAGCTGCGGCTTCCAATAAGAATGTTCTTTCCTGGTTGTTGTTTAAGTTCCAGAATTTCTTCGTCAAGCGATCTTCTTGCAAGTTTTGCGCTATTCCATCCGGTATCCTTTAAGGTGGTAGAAAAAACAAGTTTTTGAACTTTGTCTATTGAGATGGCAAAATCATCCATTGATTTCTCGCCAGAAGGATTTTGCAAAAGCGTTTGCCAGAACTGCATAAGCTGGTAAGTTGTTCGTCCGTATAAAACAACTCCTGCATTATCTAATAAATCCGCATAATGTTGATGTAATCCTTCGTCAGCAATTCCTGCCGTATGATCGCAAACACCGTCAAGTGTCATATTAAATGCGGCAACTACTTTTTTCATTTATCTATTGTCTTTTAGAAACCGCTTTACGATTGCCTTCTTGGATTCTCTGATACTAAATCTTCTTGCTCGCAATCCAATTGTCTATTCGTTTTTCCAATATAAACAGTGGCAAGGATCCATCTTTTAAAACCTGATCGTGAAACTCGCGAATGTCAAACTTATCGCCCAGCTCTTGCTTGGCTTTTTCAAGTAAGGCAATAATTTTTAATTCCCCCACTTTGTAGCTCACGGCCTGGCCAGGTGTTACCATGTATCGCTCTATGCGTTGTATGGCTTCCGCTTCCGATACCGGCTGATTCTCCAACACATAGGCAATGGCCTTCTCGCGCGTCCAACCTTTATGATGCATGCCGGCATCAACCACCAGCCGAACAGCTCGCTCTATTTCGTTATTTAGCCTGCCCATATATTGATAAGGATCAGTGTACATGCCCAGTTCAGTTCCCAGACTTTCAGCATATAAGGCCCAGCCTTCACCAAAAGCACTTGTCCAATATGATTTTCTGAACTCAGGAATCTCAGCTTCTTGTTGAATAGCGACCTGGTAATGATGCCCCGGAATTGATTCGTGAATAAATAATCCTTCCATTGCAAAATAATTGTACGTCAAAGGATCAGGAATTACTTCGTAAAATATCCCGGGGCGTTTTCCATCACGCGAGGGTTGCATATACTGTGCATTGGCTCCGGCTTGTCTGAATTTCTCAGTCGCCCTCACTTCAAAGGATGCCTTCGGGCGAAGATTAAACAAACGATTCAATTGCGGCTCCATGCGCGCTTCAAAACTTCGGTATCGGTTCAATACTTCTTCTTCTGTTTTGAAGGGAAAAAATTTAGGATTGGTTTTTATGTATTGAAAGAATCCCTGCAAATCACCTTTAAAGCCTGTGGAATTTTTTATCGAATCCATTTCCGTACGAATGCGGGATACTTCCCGAAGACCCAAATCAAAGATTTCATCGCCCGTAATGTCTGAAGTAGTGTAGTACTTTAACCAAAAAGTATACTCTGCTTTTCCATTGCTTTTATCCAACAGGCCAGTTGTTGTGCGTGTGTTGGGAATGTAGGTGTCAACCAAAAAATCATTTAGCTTTTTGTAGGCTGGTTTAATATGCGTTTCAATAGCATGGGTGTAATCCGCTATTAGTTTTTCCCGTGCAGCACTGTCGATGGTTTCAGGAAGATTCTGAAGGGGCTTATAAAAAATATGATCTTCCACCGCTGCTTCAAATAATGGTTTTAGTTGAGCAGGTACCTTCTCCATACTGGCCTTCGGGTTGGTGTAATTCAACTCCAGGCCACTTTGCATATTGTTAATGGATTGATCAATCCATTTCGGGAATGCCTCCATCCGACTGATGAAGTTTCTATAATCCTTTTCGTCTTTGAAAGGAATGTATCCTGCGCCAGAACCCAGCACGGCAAATCGTTGTGGAAAACTAAATACGAATTGATCTACCGGTGTATAAAAACCATACTTGTTGCTTAGTTGCTCATTTCTTGTTGTTAACTGATACCTGAGAATGTCCACACTTAGCTTTTCTGATGCAGTGAGACTATCGTAGTTGATATTTTTAAGCGTATCAAGATAACGTGTGTTTAGGGCAATAGCCTTCTGCTGGTACGCTTCGCTGATATCGTTAGGTAGCTGATCGTTGTATTCATGCACATTGTTTTGTGTAGCTGCCAGTGGATTGAGCGCATAATTTTCTCGTGCGAATTGTTCGAAAATTCCATTGCGGTTAATCTCTTTTTGCTCCTTTACAGATGAGCATCCGAT
>DPSB01000526.1:0-6364 GCA_003537495.1 Cytophagales bacterium
CTTTTTCACGATCATCGCCATCCTTAAAATATTGACGCACACATAACAATCCTTGAACGAGATAAGCGGTTTCAACCAGATCGCCACCGTTATCGTTCGGGCTGAAAGGTTTTACTTCTCCGGTTTCACCATTCATCCAATGTGGCCACACACCTTTAAAGCGATCGGCCTTCTCTAAAAATGTAGTAAGTTTTTCAAGATGGGCTACACCTTGTTCGCGTGTTATAAAGTTGCGTTCAATTCCAACCAAAATCGCCATCACACCGAAGCCCGTTCCGCCACTGGTAATAATGTGTTTATCATTTTCCGGATAAACATTGTCGGCATGAAACCGCTCGCGCGCACCACCCGATACCGGCTCGGCACCATCCCAGAAATATTGAAAGGTTTTGTATTGCACCAGTGTAAACAAAGAATCATCGCTGATGCGATTTTCTGCTTCGGCAACTTCGGTAGGTTTTTGCGAACACGCGGCCACGCATAGCGCAATGCAACCTATGCATAGCATTTTAATTTTCGGTAGATTCATGATTTCTGGATTTTACGGTTTGCTCACGCCAAAGTAGTAATTCCTGTTTACGTTTCTCCAACTCTTGTTCGGACGGTTTATAATCGATTAGTCTTTTTAAATCAGGTTGCCCGGCATCTACCCAGGCAGTGTACCAAATATTACCCGTTTGTTTTATGCTGTTGCGAAACTGACGCTCCACCATTCCATTTAACATCCGATGATATTTTTGAGAATACTCTTGCCCGTAAACTTTTACAGTTTGTTTGCCCTTAGTTTCAAAACTGAATCTTTCGTTCGCGGAAGCCAATTGTTTTTCAAATTGAAGCACCGAATCAACAGCCAGGTGCGATTGCACTATAATATCCCATGCCGTTTGTTGTACGTTAGGTAAATACATTGCCGGACCTACGTAAAAATCGTATTGCTCATAAAACAATTCGGGCAACCGCGATTCCCAAAACCCATGAATGCCAACCTGGTTGGTGAGTTGGCCATCGTAATTTTTGGTAGTGTGTAAAGGAACATGGGCATCGGCTACGTAGTGCCCCAGATCGGCCGAAAGCCGAAGAATACGATCCGGATCATTCAACAAAAACGCTTCTTTCAATTGTTGATATACCCGATAAATATGCCAGGGTACAATGCCTTTGGCTTTAAGCGAATCTTCTCCAAATTTTTCAACGGCCTGATTCCAATAGCGGGGTAATTTGTAAACTGCACTATCGCCATAATCATCCAGATCTATGTAGTGTCTGGGAGCTTCATCGACCACTGCATACCGCCTGCGGTCGGGGTTCACGGCTGCCTCGGTAATAAACTCGATGTTTTTCTTATAGAACCCAGCCATATCAGCTGGAAGCGTAAAAACGGCCAGTCGGTTTATCTTTTTATGGGCAAAAAAGCCCCATCTAAAATCCATTGGGAACAGACAAAAAAGCCCAATAAGCAATAAAAGCCACTTTTTTGGCATATCTATAAAGATATTCAAAGTGATTGGAGTGGCCGCGTTTGCATTTCCGATTATTGCGCTTATTTTTGCAGTCCGTTTTGAAAAAAGCATTATGGCAAATCATAAATCAGCAGAGAAAAGAATCCGGGCAAACGAAACCAAGCGCGTAAGAAACCGCTATCAGGCTAAGACCACCCGTACACAAATCAAGAAATTGAACGCTACTACCAAGAAAGATGAAGCGCAAGCCCTTTTGAAGGAAGTATCTTCTATGATTGATAAACTGGCTAAGAAGAATATCATTCATTGGAAAAAAGCCGCTAACCAGAAATCACAGCTTACCAAGCGCGTAAACGCGTTAGCATAAGCTAATTATCATATTATTTTTCCCTCCCTGACTTCGGTTGGGGAGGGTTTTTTTATGCCTTTTTCAAAAACACATTAATAAAGTACCTTCGGGGTCGTGAAAATAGAAGACAGCAAGCCCCTTAACATCCGCGAGTGGTCGCCCGAAGACCGGCCCCGCGAAAAACTTTTGCTAAAGGGCACATCCGCACTAAGCGAAGCCGAACTAGTGGCTATTCTTATTGGCTCGGGTACCACCAAAACCTCGGCTGTTGAATTGGCCAAAAAAGTTTTCCTGCTCGGCAAAAACAACCTGAATGAATTGGCACGACTGAGTGTGAAGGACCTGATGAAAATTAAAGGCATTGGCGAAGCAAAAGCTATTACTATTGTGGCTGCGCTGGAACTTGGCCGAAGGCGTAAGGCACAAGATGTTGAGGAGAAACCTAAAATAAGTAGCTCAAAAGATGCGTTTGATCTTATTCAAGGCGACCTGATGGATTTACCGCATGAAGAATTTTGGGTATTGCTGCTTAACCGCATGCACCAGGTGGTGAAAAAGAAACGTATTAGCGAAGGTGGCGTTACCGGCACTGTGGCCGATCCAAAAATTATCTACAAGCTGGCATTGGAAGATCTTGCAACAGGAGTGATTGTAGCACACAATCACCCATCGGGTAACCTGAAACCAAGCCAGAGCGATATTGATTTAACGCGAAAGCTTAAGGAAGCTGGTAAATTTCTGGAAGTGCAGTTACTCGACCACCTGATTATCGCTAACCGGAATTATTTTAGTTTTGCAGATGAAGGGTTGATATGACGAAAATGAAAATTGCGTATAGCATTGTTTTTGGTGTATTGCTGATCTTGTTTGTTGGCTTTATGTTTTTGCCGCCAATTCAAGAAGAAACCTTACCGGTTGTGGCAACACCAGAAAACAATCCGGCAACTGTTGATTCCTCCGAAACATTACCCAAGCCCTCCACGTCAGTTAAGATTCAAACTCCGGATAACCCATACCTGCAATCAGTCATAAACTCGTATCACGAATTTATCAGCAACGCAATTGCGCGGGGCATGGCTCCTGGTGCTGCAGTAGCCGTTGTTTCCGATACTTCAGTAATTTTTCTGAAAGGCTTTGGTTTAAAACAAGCGGGTACCACCGATTCGATTGATGTACACACCGTTTTCAGGTTAGGCTCTGTTTCAAAATGTTTTGCTTCGGTGCTGGCGGGCGCGCTGGTAAGCGACCAGTTAATTGGCTGGGACGATCCGATCTTAAAATACTATCCACAGTTTCAACTTATCTCGCCTGAGCATACCAGCAAAGTAACAATAAGACATGTGCTTTCGCACACTACCGGTTTGCCGTATCATGCCTACACCAACATGATAGAAGAACACTTGCCGCTGGATACATTATTGGCAAGCTTAAAAACTGTAAAACTTTTTGGTGAGCCCGGTCAGATTTATAGTTACCAGAATGTTGGTTATAGTTTGATTGAAAAAGTAGTGGAGAACGCCACGCATCAAACTTTTGAACGAGCCCTAACTGAAAATGTATTCAAGCCGTTAGGTATGTATAGCAGTTCGGCATCGTACCTCGCCATTATGAATCATGATAATGTAGCACAACCGCATAACTTCTCGCGTAAGCATTGGGTGCCCATGCCTATCTCCGATACTTATTATAATGTTTCGCCTGCAGGTGGTGTTAACGCCAGTATTGCCGATATGGCTTTGTGGTTAAAATCATTGCTTACCGGAGGTGAAGAAATTATGGCCGACACCGCATTGACTGAAATATTCGAACCGCAGATTAAAGCAATCTCAAAAAACAGGAACTTTAATCGGTGGAAACGTCCACGTTCTTCTTTCTATGCCTTGGGTTGGCGCGTTATAAATTTTCAAAACGACCAGTTGCTTTACCACGGAGGTTATGTTAATGGGTATCGCAGTGAGGTAGCCATCGATCAGAAAAATAAAATTGCGATTTGTGTGCTCACCAACTCGCCCGGCAATCTTGCAGATCTATCCGTACCAGAATTTTTTAAACGCTATTCGCAACAAGCCGATTCTATTCAATTCTGGCAGAACCAACACAATCCTGTATTTGTAAAACACACCAGCCCAGCCTCAGCTATTTCCCATCAATGAAAAGTTCGAAACTAATTGTCATTGTATTGATTGTAGCCATAGCTGGATTTGTGATCTACTCCATGCAGAATAACACTACCTCGACTAGCGAAGGTTATGTGGAATTTATCCAACAGGAACGCGCTGAGATGGAAAAATTTATGAAAGGTGGTGATGGTTCTCCATTTGGTAAGGATAGTGTTGTATTTGAGGGTTTAAAATTCTATCCGGCTGATGTTCGCTACCGCATCAAAGCAAAGCTGAACCACATTGAAGGAAAGAAAGTGGTGATACTTTCCACCAGCGATGGTAAGGAACAGAAATACTTAGAGTATGCTTTTGCAGAGTTTGAGTTAGATGGCGTACAAAATCAACTGCTGATATTGGAAGTAATGGAAATGGGCCCACAGCGCGGCAAATTGTTCCTGGCGTTTGCAGACGAAACCAGTGGCCGCGAAACATACGGTGCCGGACGATACTTAGATGTAAAAAAAATACCAGCTGCAAAATCAGTTGAACTTGATTTTAACCTGGCTTATAATCCCTATTGCGCTTACAACGACAAGTATTCCTGTCCCTTTCCACCCAAAGAAAACCTATTAAAGGTAGCCATCCGTGCGGGTGAGATGAGTTATCATAAGTAATTGGAAAATCGTACCTTAGAAAGATGAAAGGCAAATTCACATTTACGGCAACTATTGAGAAAGATTCTGAAACTGGTTTATTTATAGGTTATATCCCATCATTACCAGGGGCACACACCCAAGCGGCTACCTTAGATGAACTCTCCAAAAACCTAGAAGAAGTAGCCTCACTTTGTTTAGAAGAATTGGCCGAAAAGGATCTTGAGAAAGTTAGGTCTGAATTTATTGGAACTCAGCAAGTTATGATTGAAATATAGGTCTTTATTAATCCCGTCCTAACTCCGCGTCTTAATGCAGAATTAGTTTTGCATAAAACCAATTCAAATGAGCAGGCTACCCATAATCGATTCGAAACAATTTGAAAAAATCTTATTCAAAATCGGATTTGTTTTTGTTCGCCAGAAGGGAAGCCATGCATTTTATCGCCATCCTGATGGTCGCTATACCACACTCCCTCATCATGGTGGAAGAGATATAGGAAGACCATTGATTCACAAAATTTTAAGGGAGATAAATTTGACTCCTGATGAGTTTCTTGCTGTCTTAGAAAAGACCTCCTAAACCTGTACTTTTGGGGTTCTGATTTTTTCGTACCATGAAGATTTCCTACAACTGGCTAAAGCAATACATCGATATACCCGAATCGGCTGAAGATATTGGTAAAGTGCTAACCTCCACCGGCCTGGAAGTAGAAAGTGTAGAGGCTTTTGAAACCGTTAAAGGTGGACTTGCAGGTTTGGTAATTGGCGAAGTGCTTACCTGTAGCAAACATCCCAATGCCGACAAACTTTCGATAACCACGGTTAATGTTGGTGATAAAGTTTTACCCATTGTATGTGGTGCTGCCAATGTAGCTGCCGGACAAAAAGTAGTAGTAGCCTTGCCTGGTACCACCGTTCACCCAACAAAAGGCGAACCCTTTACTATCAAAGCAACCAAAATCAGAGGCGAAGTTTCAGAAGGAATGATTTGTGCCGAAGATGAAATCGGGTTGGGTGAAAGTCATGCTGGAATAATGGTATTAAATACCAACACTCCAAATGGAACATCGGCTGCCGAATACTTCAATATTCAAACCGACTATTTGCTGGAAATTGGATTAACTCCCAACAGGGCCGATGCGGCCTCGCATATTGGCGTTGCACGCGATATTAAAGCTGCAAAGAAACGCACACTCAACGTTCCGGCTGTGGATGGATTCAAGATTGAAAATAAAAGCCTTACAATTCCAGTGGAGGTTGAAAATACTGTGGCTTGCCCGCGGTATTCGGCTGTAACCCTTTCTGGTGTTACCGTTAGCGAATCACCTGAGTGGTTGAAGAACCGGTTAAAATCCATTGGCCTCTCACCTATCAACAACATTGTTGATATCACCAACTTTGTATTGCACGAAACCGGTCAGCCTTTGCATGCTTTTGATGCCGATCAGATTACCGGCAAAAAAGTAATTGTAAAAACATTACCTGCCGGAACAAAATTCAAAACGCTAGACGATAAAGAACGCACGCTTACCGCGAACGATTTGATGATTTGCAATACAGCAGAACCGATGTGTATTGCCGGTGTGTTTGGTGGAATAAAATCGGGAATTACTGCCGCGACCAAAAATATATTTTTAGAGAGCGCATACTTCTCTGCCGATTATGTACGCAAAACCGGGATGCATCATCAATTAAAAACCGATGCATCCTTTCGGTTTGAACGCGGAACCGATCCGAACTTAACCGTGTATGCCTTAAAGCGTGCAGCATTACTGATTAAAGAAATTGCCGGGGGGTC
>DPSB01000526.1:6528-12796 GCA_003537495.1 Cytophagales bacterium
TCCTTTCGCTTTGAGCGTGGCACCGATCCGAACATGACTGTGTATGCATTGAAGCGAGCTGCGTTGCTGATTAAAGAAATTGCAGGCGGAACCATTTCTTCTGATGTGGTGGATGTATATCCAAACAAGATTGAAAACCGATTAATCTCCGTTAAGGATAAAAATATTACCCGTTTGATTGGAAAAAATATTCCACGCGAAGACGTTTTTACCATTCTTGAAAATCTGGAGATTGCCATCGTTCGAAAAGAAGCCGAAACGTTTACAGTTTCCGTTCCGCCTTATCGTGTAGATGTATTGCAAGAAGCCGATGTAGTGGAAGAAATTCTGCGCATCTATGGATTCAACAACATTGAACTAACAGAGATAGCGGGCACCGCTTATTTAGCTGAGTTTCCAGAAAAGGACAGCAATAAGTTTAAGCGTGCACTCGGTAGCCAATTAGTTGGAAATGGATTCTATGAAATTCTTACCAATTCACTTACCAATGTGGCATATCAGCAAAAGCATAACCTAACCTTTACCGGCACGCCCGTTGAAATGCTGAATAAACTCAGTGAGGAACAAGGCATTTTAAGACAAACCATGTTGTTTACCGGCCTCGAAGTTTGTGCCTACAACATCAACCGCAAACAAAAAGACCTGAAGTTATTTGAGTTTGGAAAAATTTACTGGAAGAATGAGTCTGGTGAAGATGTAACCAAACGCTACACAGAAGAAGAGCGTCTGGCTCTTTACATGAGCGGCAATACCGAAACCGAAAACTGGCAAGCCAAATCCAAAGCTGTAACATATTATGATCTGGCCCAGCAAGTGGTTCAATTGCTGGACAAGGTAAATCTCGAAAACCTGAAACAAGAGAAGTTGGATGATCCGTTGTTTGAATACGGTATGAAATTGATGAAGGGTAATAAAGAAATTGGCAAGCTGGGCAAGGTAAAAACAAGCCTCACCAAAGATTTCGGCATTAAGCAGGAGATTTTTTATGCCGACTTAAATACTGCCTTGCTTTTCAGATCGGCAAACCCTAAGTTCGTTGTGCAGGAAGTTCCCAAATTCCCGGAAGTAAGACGTGATCTTTCGTTGGTATTGGATAAACAAGTTACCTTCGATGAAATAAGGACCCTTGTTTTAAATACTGAGAAAAAATTAGTGAAAGAGATTATCGCGTTTGATGTGTATGAGGGTGATAAGATTCCCGCAGGAAAAAAAGCGTATGCGTTAGGCTTTACCCTGTTGGATGAATCCAAAACCCTTACCGATGATGAGATTGAAAAAGTGATGACGCGGTTGATGGGTGCCTTTGAAGGAAAAATGGGAGCTGTAATAAGAAAGTAGTTGAGGAAAAGGGGTTAGAAACAAATCGTAACCTTTTTAATTTTAGAATTCGAAATCAAGAATTTACGTATGGATCAGGACACACTAAAATCAAGTTTGAATGGGTTGGAGCGGAAGGTGTTGGTATTGCTGAACGAACATAAATCATTAAAAGACGAGATTAAAGGCCTGAAACTGGAGAATCACGAGCTCCAAACTGATCTGCGCAAGCGCGATGAGCAGCTCCATCATTTTAAAAATCAGATTAAAATCACTAAGATTGTAGATCATATAAACCCGGAAGACGAAGGTGTTTCGGACTTGAAAAAGAAAGTAGACGAGTATATCCGCGAAATCGATAAGTGTATTGCTCACTTGAGCAGATAACCGGTAGATGTTGATGGAAGAATTATCAGTAAAAATAAAAATTGCCGACCGCGAATACCCCATGAAGGTAAAGCGCAAAGAAGAAGAAAAAGTGCGCGCTGCCGGCAAGCTCATCAACGAAAAAATCAAATACTATCGGGAACAGTTTGGCATTGATGACAAACAAGATCTGCTGGCCATGGTGGCTTTCGATTGTTTGGTAGATAAAATGGCAGACGAAGAAAATCTGCAACAGATAGACCAAACCGTGGTTGAGAAGGTAAACCATATCAACCAACTGGTTAGCCAGGCACTCTAAATCTTTCTTATTTTAATTCCTTCCTTTAGTCGTGGCCCACAGGCCTTCGGGTGTTTTTTTAACACTTAAACTTTAATTACATGTTACTAAGAATAGGAATGCCCGGAGAAGCCGAATGGCTTGTGATGGGATTATTTTTGCTGGTGATTGCCATTGTTATTGGTGTGATTGTGGGCGGTATCTTCTACAAACGCAAAATCAAACGCAACCAACAGAATGCCGAAGAAAAAGCAAAACTGATTATTAAAGAAGCTGAACTACAGGCCGAGAACATCAAAAAAGACAAGATTATTGAAGCCAAAGACAAACTCTTTAAAATGAAACAAGAGTTTGAAGAAGAAGCAAATCGCAAAAAGAACCAGATCATCAGTAACGAGCAGAAGATTAAACAACGCGAAAGCCAGCTATCCAAAGAACTGGAAACCCTAAAACGCAAAGAATCTGAAGTAGATGCTGAAAAACAAAGCCTGGCGCATCAGCATGAGTTGGTAAAAAGACGTAAAGAAGAATTAGACAAATTCAATGCACAAAAAGTAGCTCTACTGGAAGGCATCTCTAAGCTTACTGCCGATCAGGCCCGCGAACAATTGATTGAGTCTTTGAAAGAAGAGGCACAAACCAAAGCCAGTTCTTACATTAAAGACATCATGGAACAGGCCAAGTTGAGCGCCACCAAAGAAGCCAAGAAAATTGTAGTCGAAACCATACAACGCACTGCTACGGAACATGCAGTGGAAAATTGCGTGTCTATCTTTAATATTGAAAGCGATGATATTAAAGGAAAAGTAATCGGGCGCGAAGGCCGCAACATCCGTGCATTGGAGGCCGCAACCGGTGTGGAGATAATTGTAGACGATACTCCGGAGGCCATTATCATTTCTGGTTTCGATCCGGTGCGCAGAGAGATAGCGAGATTATCGTTGCACCGTTTAGTTCAGGATGGTCGGATACACCCAGCCCGCATTGAAGAAATTGTGGCCAAAACTACCAAGAACATTGAAGATGAAATTGTGGAGATTGGTGAACGCACCGTTATCGATTTGGGTATTCACGGACTTGCGCCTGAGTTGGTAAAAATGGTTGGCCGCATGCGCTATCGTTCTTCTTATGGTCAGAATTTGTTACAACACTCGCGCGAAGTAGCCAACCTTTGTGCGTTAATGGCCGCAGAGTTAGGCTTAAATGTTAAGCAAGCCAAGCGTGCTGGCTTACTTCATGATATAGGAAAAGTATGGCCGGAAGAATTAGAAAAACCACACGCTATAGTGGGGATGGAATTAGCTCAGAAATACAAAGAGCATCCGGTTATCTGCAATGCCATTGGTGCCCACCACGATGAGATTGAAATGACCAGCATCATATCACCAATTATTCAGGCGTGCGATGCCATTTCAGGCGCACGACCTGGTGCAAGACGTGAGGTGATGGAGCAATACATCAAGCGCTTGAAAGAATTGGAACAGGTTGGCTTAAGTTTTGAAGGTGTAGAAAAATGTTATGCCATTCAGGCTGGTCGCGAGTTGCGTGTATTGGTAGATGCTGAAAAAGCCACTGATGAGCGTGCTGCCCAACTAAGCTTTGATATCTCTCAAAAAATAGAAAAAGACATGCAGTACCCCGGCCAGATAAAGGTTACGGTAATTCGGGAGATGCGGAGCGTGGCATACGCGAAGTAGGTTACCTCTTTCATAGGATGTTCATAGAATAGTAATTGCTATGAACATCCTATGATTTTTATTTTAACGGCAATCTTAGGTTACAACCAATCTCTTAATTTTAGAGTCTGTTTAAGTAAATACCTGAATGTTCAGACTTCTACTAATTAGCTTTACCTTCTTCTCAGTTGGCGCATCGGGGCAAATGTTACCAGAAATATCCTCAAATGTGAGTGACCCGTTCATTTCTAGTTTGTATGACTCACTAATGGGTGACAATCTGAGAATCTACACCGGTAAGAGGTTTCACGAACCGATATCTAATAAGTTGATTGAGGGTAATATATACTATCAAGATAACGATTGGACTACTGGCACACTTGGTTACCAAGGGCAAGTCTACTCCAATGTAACTATGCGATACCATATGTTTCTTGATAGATTAATAATTCTTAGCCCAACAAGGAATGAAGCTATAGAAGCACCTGACAATAGAATTGATTTCTTTATAGTTCATAACAAAAAATTTGTAAGGCTACTTGAACCAAAGCCGGCCTACTATACGGTTTTACATAATGGTAGTGTCAGCATTTTTGCTCGTTATTATACCAGCCGCCACGAAAAAAACATTCATGTTTCAAAGCTTGAGGATAGGCGCAGGTATTATATAAAAAAAGATAACGTTATCACGCAGGTTAAGTCCAAGCCTTCTGTTCTGAAAGTCCTTTCAGAACAGAAGGGAGAACTAAGAAAGTTTTTACGACAACAGAAAATTCTGTTTTCGAAAAATCGCGAGACTGCCCTCCAATTGCTCGGAGAAGAGTTTGATCGCTTACAAAAATTAAAATGAAATATCCCACCCTTGCATCAATTCTTCTGGTCTTTATGTGTTTAGTTTCAGAAGCACAAGAAACGAACCAAAGAATTACTGGTGAATTTACAAGCCTTCGGTTTAATGAATTCGTGGACGCAATCGAGCGGCAATCCGATTACCGATTCTTTTTTGATGTATCCCGTTTGGATAGCCTAATTGTTAATCTTCAGGTCACTCGAAAGCCATTAAACGAAATTCTGCATGAAGTACTTAAAGGCACTGATTTGACATTTTCAATTGACAAAAATAATTATGTATATATAAATGCTCGTAGTCCAATACTGACTGAATTACCCACCCACTTCTTTTCAAAAGACCTGAATGCTGATGAAACTGCTGATGTAAATAATTCACGGTTTGCCGAAGCCGAAAAGATAAAGACAGAAAAAGTAATAATAATTGGCACACGCGGAACTAATACAAGGGCTACTGCAACCTTAGCTGGCTTTATTAGAAATAGTAAATCGGGCGAATCACTCATTGGGGCAACCATCATGATTGAAAAACCTGTTACTGGTTCTATAACCGATGGTAATGGGTATTATTCTATTACGCTACCTAAGGGATCGCATCAGCTAAAAATAAATAACCTAGGCATGAAGAGTATTGAAAAGTCTGTTATCATCCACTCTGATGGAAGATTGAATATAGATATGGATGAAGACATACTGCCATTGAAAGAAGTTATTGTTGAAGCTAAAAGAGATGAATCTGTAATGGGGCTTCAAATGGGGCTCGAGAAATTCGATTTTAAAGCTATGAAGCAATTGCCTATTGCCTTAGGCGAAGTAGATATTATTAAGTCGATGCTCACGCTTCCAGGTGTTCAAACGGTAGGCGAAGGTACGGTTGGGTTCAATGTGCGTGGTGGGGCCACCGATCAAAATCTTATTCTCTTCAATGATGCCACAATCTTTAATTCTTCTCATCTCTTCGGCTTCTTCTCCGCTTTCAATCCAGATATAATAAAGAATGTTGAACTATATAAAAGTGGTGTTCCCGCTGAATATGGTGGACGCATTTCTTCCGTTCTTGATATTCAAACACGAGAAGGTAACAAAAAAAAATGGAGTGGTTCAGGAGGCATTAGCCCTATAACAGGAAGGTTTTCTATTGAAGGGCCTATTGTAAAAAATAAACTCTCATTGTTAGCAAGTGGGCGGTCAACATATTCTGATTGGCTTCTGCAAAAAATTCCCTCCTCTTCCATCAACAAAAGTGAAGCTTCATTCTATGACCTTAGCTTAAATCTTGATTATTTAATTGACGCTAAAAACAGTTTGGCAATTACGTCTTACACAAGTAGCGATAAGTTTAAACTACAAAGCGATACTGTTTATGCCTATCAAAATAAAGTACTTGGCTTAAAGTGGAAACACATATTTAACAATAGGTTATTTGGCACTCTAACCACTAACTATAGTGGTTACAATTACACCATCAATAGTCTGGCTAATCCTATTAACGCCTTTAAGCTTGACTATTCAATCCGTCAAATACAGGCAAAAACTGACTTTAGTTATTTCATCACGAGTAAGCACTCACTTTCATTCGGGGCCGGAGCGATTCGCTACGATCTTGAACCCGGAAATTTTCAACCTGTTGGAGCAGAATCTATCATAACTCCGGATAAACTTCAATCTGAACAAGCCTTAGAATCTTTTGTTTATGTGGGAAGTCAGTTCGAGGTTAACCCCAAATTACTTTTATATGGTGGTGTTCGGTATTCATTATTTA
>DPSB01000400.1 GCA_003537495.1 Cytophagales bacterium
AATGGTAACGTTATCCGGATCGCCACCGAAGGCTGCAATGTTTTCTTTAATCCACTTCAATGCAGCCAATTGATCCAGCAACGCATAATTGCCCGATGCATTTTTACCTGATTCTTTGGTAAGGTCGGGATGCGATAAAAATCCGAACACACCTACCCGATAATTAATGCTTACGAAAATAATTCCTTCTTTCGCCAAGGCTTCGCCATCGTACACGGCACAAGCAGCAGAACCAGAAACAAATCCCCCACCGTAAATCCACATCAGCACCGGTAATTTCTCTTTTGATGATTTGGCAGGAGTCCACACATTCAGGTATAAACAATCTTCACTCAAGGGTTCGGGCGGAGCAATAAACTCTTCTGTCCACATAGCGAAGGGTGCAGGTTTGTTTTGTATCGGACTTGCAGAAAATTTATCACACATCAACACCCCTGACCACGGTTTTACAGGTTGCGGTTCCTTCCAACGCAACTCACCCACCGGTGGTGCAGCAAACGGAATTCCTTTAAAGGCAGTTACTGTGCGATTAGCATTGGGTACGCCTTTTACTTTGCCACCAATAGTTGATGTTTCAAGTAACGATTGGGCATGTGCGGATATCATTGTTAGCGTCAAGACAAAACCGAATGCAATGCGAAAATGCGATATTATTTCTCGACCAATCCCCTGTTGGATTTGGAATGTGTTCATCATTTGAGAATATTCATTTTATCCTGAAACAAATACCGCGTATCATCATACTTCACAGCCTTCGATTCGGTATCCAGTATCATCACCGCTGGTGAATTATCATTAGGTTGTGCTGCGGGCCACTCCGGAAGTTTATCGCCATTTGGATTTCCAGTTTTGATAAAGTTGGCAAAGTAATTCAGCATGGTGTCTGAAACTTTATAATCATCAGCAGTCCAGGCATAATCTTTTACCAACGAAAGATTACCCATGCAATATTCAATCTCGCATGCATGCGGTGCACCAATTGGTTCTGGCATTTTCATACCACCTTGTTGGGTACCACCAGCTAAGCCAGGAGTTAAGTTTTTATCAACCAAAGGCGGACGAAGCTTGCTATATAAATACCGGTACACGGGTTGTGAGCTATTTTTACGATGAGCATCAAACCACTTCCAGGTGCTATATGAAATGAAGCGATCGGAGGCTAAATTGGTAGCAGCCCATTCTACTTCTTTAGGATTGCCATGCGGATAAACTTTCAACGCTTCTTCCCAATCGTTGGGATAAGCTTCCTTCACTTTTTTAACTAATGTTTCTTCGTTGATTGGACCTTGTGTAAAAGCCATTCCGGGAATCTCAGCTGAGTTCCAACCTAACAACAACGGAACCTGCGCTTGTTCTTTTGCATTGAAAGTTTCGAGCATACTCTTGGTGAAAAAGTAACCATCAATTGCCGGTGGGAAACCAAATCGTTTTGAATCTACATATACTTCATACAACTCGCGGGTAGATGCCTGCCGCATTTGTGCCAATGAAGTATAGCCGGCATTCTTTGCAAACTCAGCACCGGTCTTTTCAGCTTCTGCCATCGGTACAGCAGCCAATGCACTGATTCCCGAACCACTTTCACCAATAGCACCGGCAATCAACTTCCGCGAAAGCGGTGATACCATTTGCGCACTTACTGAAATGGAACCGGCCGATTCTCCCGCGATCGTTACCTTCTTTGCATCGCCACCAAAGGCTGCAATGTTCTTTTGTACCCATTGCAATGCCAATGCCTGATCGAGGTAGCCGTAATTGCCCGAACCTTTGTAAGTAGTTTCTTTACTCAATTCCGGGTGTGCAAAAAATCCGAACAAGCCTAACCGGTAATTCACGGTAACCACTACAATTCCTTTCTTCGCCATAGCGGCACCATCATAACGCGGCTCTGAACCATCGCCTGCTACAAAGCCACCGCCATAGAAATAAACCAACACAGGTAAGCCGGTAGTGTTCTTTTTAGCAGGCGTCCACACATTCAAATACAAACAATCTTCACTGATTCCGTCCGAGCGGGAATTCATATCGCCAAACACAATGGCTTGTACGGGTCGCGGCCCAAACTTTTTGGTTTGTTTAACACCTGTCCAGCTATCCAATGGCTGCGGTGCTTTCCAACGTAAGTTGCCAACCGGAGGCTTGGCAAATGGAACACCGAGATAAAGTTGCAAACCGGAACGGGTATCGTACAACCCTTCGATGGTTCCATTTTCAATTTTGGTTTGAACGGGAAAAGAGTCGTTGCCCTGTGCCCATGCCGAACTCATAGCAAGCATCATTAAAATGTGTGTAAAGTATTTCATTATTGTCTCAATTTGTAACAATAATAATTAGTGTTTTGGATAGTTGCCAGTTATTTTTGAGGAAAGTTGAAAGGCATGGCGAAGAAGACTTATTTACCGCATTTGGCGTACGATTCCGTGATCTTTGGTTTTTCAGACGGTGAACTGAAAATTCTGATTATGGAGTATCACAATACCGGTTTGTTTGCCTTGCCGGGCGGATTCGTGCAAACAAACGAGAACCTGAACGATGCCGTGTTGCGGGGCCTGCATGAACGTACAGGTATTACCAACATTTACCTGGAACAATTTTACACCTTTGGTGATATGGCCCGGTTTAAACCGGAAGTGATGCAAACCTTGTTGGAGGCAAACGGTATTGATGTGAAAGGCGAATACAAATGGATGCTGGATAGATTTGTAACAGTAGCCTACTATGCGTTGATCAATTACAAAGATGTAACGCCCCGCCCCGATGCCCTCTCCGACTCCTGCGAATGGTATCCAATCAAAAAATTACCTAAGTTGATACTGGATCATAAACTAATTGTAGAAAAAGCAATTCAAACTCTGCGCGATAATCTCGATCGGAAATTGGTAGGCGGAAATTTGTTACCCAAAAAGTTTACGATGAACGAATTGCAGAAAGTATATGAAGCGATACTAAGTGTTAAACTTCGCAGGACTACCTTTCAGCGGAAGATGTTAGCTGCCGATGTATTGAAGCGCCACGAGAAACAGTTTTTGGGTAAGGCCCACAAGGCTCCTTATTTGTATAGTTTTAAGAAGTAGGTTGGGATTACTTGAACCTAGTGATATCTAAAAATCCAATCGGCATATTTGTCTCTCCTTTCAAAGCCAAATCACTCAACACCTCACCCACTACCGATGCAAACTTAAAGCCGTGCCCGCTGAACCCAGCAGCAACAACTACATTGTTATTCTCCGGAAGAAAATCAATAATAAAATTTTCATCAGGCGTGTTTGTATAGAGACAGGTTTTGGACAAGTGAATGGAATTTAAACCAGTAGGTAAATATTGTCTAGCCGACTTTACTAACTCAGT
>DPSB01000634.1 GCA_003537495.1 Cytophagales bacterium
CCAAACTTTACTAAGAGCAGAATCCTTCTTTAACCCCGATCCGGGTATCGGTAATGCCACCCCCATTACGTTAGCTGCCAATACGGGCAATCTTGTTTTCACCACTAGCATTCCAACAAGTTCGTTACCACAAGGTTTTCATCAATTGGCGCTTCGTGTAAAAGAAACAGGTGGCAGGTGGAGCAATTTTGAAATGCGGGGCTTTTACATCACAGCTTCAACTAGTAGTGCTGCCAATATCACCGCAGCAGAGTATTTTTTTGATACCGATCCCGGTGTCGGAAGCGGTACGCCTATTCCTGTTACCCCAGGTACAACTACAAATTTTACGGTAAGCATTCCAACTTCAACTCTTACACAAGGGTTTCACTTTTTAGTGATTCGTACGAAGGGTACGGATGGCAGGTGGGGATTATTTGAAGGGCGTGGATTTTACATCTCTACGTCAACTGCCGATGTTCCTAACCTTGTAGCAGCCGAATATTTTTTTGATACCGATCCGGGAGTTGGGAATGGTACTGTTATTCCAATCACATCAGGCGCCACTTCAAATTTTATTGCTAGTATTCCAACCAGTAGTATTACCCCAGGTTTTCATTTTGTTAGTATTCGTTCGAAAGATGCCAATGGCAAGTGGGGAATTTTTGAAATGCGAGGCTTCTATATTTCTTCAGCCACTACCGATGCCGCTAATATTGTAACAGCAGAGTATTTTTTTGATGCAGATCCAGGACCAGGAAACGGAACTACACTTTCAATTCCTTCTGGCGCAGTTTCAAACTTTACGGTAAACCTTCCTACCACAAGTGTAACACCGGGGTTTCATTTTCTTACCATTCGTGCAAAAGGTGCTAATGGAAAGTGGGGTCTGTTTGAGTCGCGCGGTTTTTATATTTCTCCGGTTAATCCTACCGCGGGCGATATTGTGGCGGCTGAATATTATTATGATGATGTAGATCCGGGCGAAGGAAATGGTGAACCACTTACGGTCACCAGTGGGCCAACCATCAACGAAAATTTTACTATAGTGATTAATGGTTTGCCAGCCGGGGCGCGCAAACTCAATATCCGCGTAAGAGATGAAGATGGAATCTGGAGTACCATTGAAACAAAACCATTCACCCTATTGGCTTGTACACCACCCACCCCGCCTGTTGCTGCTGGTGGTAGCCGCTGCAATACCGGAACTGTTGTGTTAAATGCAACAAGTGGTGCAGTGGGCTCGCAAGTTTATCGTTGGTATGCTGATGTAACAACTTCAACGATTTTGTTTACCGGAGCTTCATTCACTACACCATCTATCGAAACTACAACTAATTTTTTTGTAAGCGTGTTCGATCCGGTAACGCTTTGCGAAAGCAACAGAACACTTGTAGCGGCAACTGTGATAAGTACTACTCCGCCAATACTCAATATCAACAGTGCCACCATTTGCGAAGGTAACTCCATCACACTAAGTGCCCCGGTTGGTTTTTCTACTTACCTCTGGTCGAACGGTGAAGCCACACGCGAAATAGTAGTTACTACTTCAGGTAATTACACAGTTGTTGTGGGTAACGGTACGTGCAACAGTCAACCATCTGCTCCGGCTGTTATAGTAGTTTCAACCCGGCCAGCGGCTCCGGTTATTACTGCGGGTAGCACTACCGATTTATGCGATGGTGCTTCGGTAACACTATCCGCTCCGGCAGGATTTACCTATCAATGGTCTAATGGAGCAACCACACAAAATATATCTGTAACAACGGCAGGCAATTATTCTGTTGTAGTTGCGAATGCCAGTACTTGTATAAGCACACCGTCTAATGTGATTACCGTTCGTGCATTTACTACACCCGCAAAACCCGCGATTGAAGTTTTTGGAAGTTTGCAATTATGTGGGACTAATTCAGTAGGGTTACTCGGCCCATCAGGTTTTGCGATTTATCAATGGTCGGGTGGGCAAACCACACAAGGTATAACCACAACGGCTGCAGGCACCCACACTTTGTTGGTGGGTAATGCTTCCAATTGTCTTTCAGTTGTGTCAGATCCGGTAACGGTAACAGCCACCGGCCAACCTTGCGCAAGTGGTGGTTCAAATGTACCTCCGGTAATTGATGAAGTTCTGTTGGCTGCTGAGATTGAAGGCCAGTTAACATTTGATCTGACCACGATTGTTTCCGATGCTGATGGTAACATTGATTTTAATTCCCTTCGGATAGTGAACAATCAAACGTCACGTGGGCAGGCCGCGATTGTAGATGCCGGATATAATTTAGTAATTGATTATTCGGGCAATCCTTTTACAGGAGAAGATCGGATTATACTTGAAGTATGTGACCTGGCAGGAGCCTGTGCACAACAGGTGCTTGATATAGACGTAGTGGGAGCAGTGAAAGTTTTTAACGGAATTACACCCGATGGTGATGGCATAAATGATTTTCTCTATATCCAATACCTGGATGTAGTGGAAGGTGCAGCTAATAATAAAGTAACAATCTTAAACCGCTGGGGCGATATTGTGTTTCAAATAGAAAACTACGATAACCTTTCGCGGGTATTTGTGGGTGTTACCGATTCCGGTAAAGAACTTCCTTCCGGAACGTACTTCTATAAGATAGATTTTGCGGGCAACAAATCCATAAACGGATTTATTTCGCTGAAGCGATGAAATATTTGAAGGAGTTTTTACTCCTTCAAATTCTCCACCGGATTTACAAACGTTGCTCTGATAGTTTGCGAACCAATCGTGATAACAGCAAACACAATCAGAATCAATACCCCGATAATAATCACGCTAAAGTCGAAAGAAGTGTGATAAG
Source organism: Cytophagales bacterium (assembly GCA_003537495.1). Classification (GTDB taxonomy): domain Bacteria; phylum Bacteroidota; class Bacteroidia; order Cytophagales; family Cyclobacteriaceae; genus ELB16-189. The sequence goes on from DPSB01000634.1 coordinate 2,805, forward strand.
CAATTAACTGCAGCCACATGTTGTTGGCTAAGTAGGCAAGCGGCACGGCAATCACAATCGAAATAAACAACAATACAAGAAAGCTCTTCGATAGTAATAGGATCAGCGAACCATTATCCGAACCTAAAATCTTACGAATAGAAATTTCTTTAACCCTGGTTTCCATGGTGTAGGTAGCCATACCCAACAATCCAAGGCAAGAAATCAAAACAGCTAACGATGCAATTACCGTAAGCACCGAAACAACATCACCAAAAATGATTTCATAAAACTTCTTTACTTCAGAATCAACGGTTTTGTAATCGATTTTAAGATCGGGGTTAACGGTTGTCCATGCTTGCTCAATAGAGGCAACTGCTTGATCATAGGATCCCAAATACGAAACCTGCAGCACATTGAATTGAGTAGGATCGTACAACAGTGCCATAGGCGAAATTTGCCGCGTCAGGTCGCGATGATTGTAACCCGACACCACCCCAATAACAGTGCGCGCAAGCGAATCACGATCCTGAATTAACTGTTGCCCGATGGCATCCTGCACCGAACCAAAGTTAAATTTAGAAACAGCTTGTTCGTTAATCACAATGTATTCTTTGTTGATGCTATCCCTCCCCGCTGTGAAAAAACGACCGGCCAATAATTTGATGTCCATGTTGCTCAGGTAATCTTCATCCACCAGGAAGTAATCCAATTGTAATCCTTCGGTATCACTCAGATTGCGTTTTAACGTAGTACCATACGATGTGCCAGCCGAAGGCAAATGCGAAGAGGCTGTTACATGGGTAATGTTGTTATGCTTTGCCAGTTCATTCTTAAGATGTTGTGCCGAAGTATTGTTGAGCTTAATAGAAATATTTTGCGCCATGTTAAAACCATGGCTTTGTCCCATAAACAAGTTAAACTGATTATATAGAACAATTGCCGACAGAATAAAGAAGAGCGAAAGTGTAAACTGTGCTACCAACAATGTCTTGCGCAAGCCCATGCGCGAGAATAACTTCATGTTACCAAAGCCCTTCAATACTTTTACCGGTTGAAACCCAGATAGCACCACTGCCGGAAAGAAACCTGCCAATATCCCAACCACTAATGCGAACACCGCAAAACTTACCATCACCACCATGTTCGACTCCAGGTCCCAATGGAACATGCGTGCAAAGTTGAGTTGTAGAATAACAGGCTTTAATGCAATCAGAAATGCGAAACCAAACATCAATGCTATGAAGGCTATAAAAATTGATTCACTAATAAATTGTGTAAACACTTGCCAGCGTGCAGCACCGGTAACTTTACGAATCCCGATTTCGCGGGCACGGGTTAAGGAACGTGCAATGGAAAGATTTGTAAAATTGAAACAAGAGGTAAGCAAAATCACAAGACCTAATCCGCCTAAAAAGTAAATGAAAAACCAGGGCAAGCTGGGGCCAATTGGATTGTTGGTTAGCGGTCCTGGTGTAATGCCCATTAAAGGCTGCAAACCAAACTTCATGCGATAGGCATTCGGATCGGTTAAACTGCCAATGTGTTGTGCATAAATTTTATCGAGGTTGGCCTGCACGCTTTCGCGCGATTGAGAACCATCTGTTAAAATATAAGTCCAGCCATTCCAGTAATTGGTCCATTCTGTAAGATTATTCTTGTTGGGCAAACTGTTAACAGAAGAAATACTCGCCAATGCTTCAAACACAATGTGCGATTTGTTTTTGGTTTCCTTTAATACACCTGTAACAGTATAGATGCCGATCTCGCCTACTTTAATCGTTTGCCCAAACGGGTTTTCATCTTTAAAAAGTTTGTTGGCAGCTGCACGTGTAAGCACAACCGAGTAAGGTTCTTTTAATGCGGTAGCCGCATCGCCATACTGAAGTTCGTATTCAAAGAAAGTGAGTGCTTCCGCATCGGCAAAAAATCCGGCCAACGGAATATTTACATTTTGATTTTCAAACTCCAGCCAGCCATTTCCAAAGCCACGCATCAAACGTACCACCTGTGTAATGCCTGTGTAGTTTTCAAGTAATTCTCCTCGCAACGTCATGGGCGAGGCTGCATTGGGTTGATTGTCGTTGATTACACCGTTTTGATCAACACCATGCGTAGTTACCCGGTAAATCTGATCGTGCTTTGAATTATGCCGGTCGTATGTAAGTTGATCGGCCACCAGCATAATTACCGTCATGCATACCGACATGCCAATGGCGAGACCAAACACGTTGATGGCTGAAAAGAACTTGTGGCGCATTAAACTACGCACGGTGGTTTTTATGTAATTACGAAACATGGCAATGGAATTTTTTAAAAGTGAAAAGACGAATCAAAAACCGAACCTCTGTGTCGAGGCTCGATTTTGATCTGGAATACTAGAAATGAAAAATCCTGGTGTTGAAATCTGAACAGGTGCAGGCAAAAGCGAACAACCTTTTACTTACCCGATTCTTTTTTGATTACAAAGTAGTAGATCAAAAAACCGAGCGATACCGACAATGCAAACAATCCATACGGCAGTGGCGACTCCGGGCCGGTAGGAATAAATTCCATTATAACCAAAGCAAGTCCGGCAAAGAAAATAATCAGTCCCCACTTCAACGAGCTGTAGCGATTGTCGGCTGTATGTTGTTTAAAGATGGCCTGGGTATCATCGTTTACAAATCCTTTTTCAATCATTCTTTTTTTCAGAATGTAGTCAGTCATTACTTTAGTAAATAGATAAATGGCTGTACCAAAACTTCCGATAATCGTAATTGGCATAAGTATATCTCTAAGAGCGCTCATGTTTTTGTTGTTTTGTTTCTCTATTTGGTTTGGGGCGTAAGACACAAGCCTTGAAAGCAATGTTGCAGGGAATTGAAAAATATTTTTAAAGAGTGATCATGCAAGAAAAGCAAGCAAGGATTTGAAACCTCATGATTAATCTCAAATTGCCAGCAACCAGAATCCAGCAACCAGCCACTATTTTTAACTAACTTCCTGCAACATCCGTACAAGCCCCCGTGTCTAACCCCAAAATGATTGACGACAAGGTTCTGGTGGCGCAGGTTTTAAGTGGTGACCGGCATGCATTCCGTATGCTGATTAAGCAACACGAAAGACTGGTGAGCCACATGATTGGCCGGTTGATTGATAAACCGGAAGATCGCGAAGAACTTTGTCAGGATGTGTTTTTGAAAGTGTACGAAAAGTTGAATGAGTTTACGTTTCAATCGAAGTTAAGCACATGGATTGCCACTATTGCGTACAGGCATGGCATTAACCATTTGCGTAAGCGCAGCATTAAGATCAGTGATTTGCCCGAAGATGAAACGAGTATTGAACGGTTTATTGCCATTGATGACGCCAGCGAAAATCTGGCCGACAAGGAAATGGATCAAATTGTATTGAAGCTGGTTGAGAAACTTCCGCCACAGTATAAAGCCATCCTCACGTTATATCATGTGCAGGAAATGAGTTATCCGGAAATTGTAGAAATAACCGGTTTGCCCGAAGGCACCGTAAAGAATTATTTATTCCGGGCGCGACAGTTGTTGAAAGAAAAAGTAAAACAGTACCTTGGCAAAGAAGCAGTATGAAAGAAGAAGAATTGCAAAACAAAATTGAAGCCGGTATGCCAGTGCAGAGCGATGATGGCGAAGCCTATCAGCATGTGTTTACTGCTTTAAAACAAGAGCCAGCATTTTATGTATCGTTACCTTTTGCCGATCGCATTATTGCCAGAATAGAAAAACGCGAAGAGCAGCGCGATTTCCGTTGGCTGGCATTTGGTATTTTTCTTTCGGTGATTGCCTTGATTGTAGCGCTTGTTATAACAAACGCATGGACAATAGGTGTGTTTTCGTTTATCTCCGGGTACCCGGGATTGGTAGTTTTTGGAATTGCGTTTATTTTGTTTTTGCAGTGGGTGGATAAACGAGTTTTGCGAAAGCATTTGAATTAGTAAAGGCCTTAAAAATTTAGGTATCTTTACGATAAACAAGTATTCTAAATGACAAAGTATTTAATCATCTACGAAAAGAGTTTAGACGGTTACAGCGCTTATGTTCCAGATTTGCCTGGCTGCACATCAGCCGGAGCAACAAAAGAAGAAGTAACCGAGAATATTGTAGAGGCCATTAAACTTCATATCGAAGTAATGCGGGAATCCGGTTACGACATTCCAGAACCCAATTCAGAGTCAGAGACACTGGTTTTTGCGTGATTTAGATGAAATACAAAGACGTTGTAAAACTTATTGAAGATGATGGCTGGGAAATGGTTCGACAACGCGGAAGCCATCGCGCTTACAAGCACAAGATAAAAGCCGGAATTGTTACAATTGCTTATCATCGACTATCTGATGATATTCCACGTGGCACACTTAACAGTATTCTTAAGCAAGCATCCCTAAAATAGCTAACGGGTTTAGTAGGAAGATTACTTTTGTTCCATGTTGGATCCAAGGTTTTAACCATCACATTTTTATACCTCATCGTCCCCACGCCTTTGCGGTTAATGTTTTACCTCCCACGAAAATCCCGTAACCTTTTGCCCATTTCTCAGTAAATCAATCCTGTTTTAATCCCCAAACTGCATGACTAAATTTTTTACCCCGCTTTGCGCGATGCTCTTATTTGTAAGCATCGCCACGCTGGCCCAGGAACCCAAAAAAGAGGAGAAGGCCGACACCACCAAAAAAGAAAAACCCAAACCCAAAAAGAAAGACTTGCCTCTCGAAATCGGCAGACGCGTGCCCATCAAAACCAATGAAGGCACGTGGATGAGCCTGGACGTAAGCCCCGATGGTAAAACCATTGCCTTCGATTTTCTGGGCGACATTTTTACCATGCCCATTACCGGTGGCAAACCCACCCAGTTTACAAGTGGCATGGCGTTCGACTCGCACCCTAAGTTTAGCCCCGATGGCAAGAAGCTGTTGTTCATCAGCGATCGCAGTGGCGGCCAAAACATCTGGTGGTTTGCACTCGACAAGTCTGATTCACTTCAGGTAACAAAAGGCAACAACGAAATTTATCAATCAGCCGAGTGGACACCCGATGGCAACTACATAATCGGTTCACGTGGTGTACGTAATCTTAAGTTGTGGATGTTCCATAAAGATGGTGGTTCGGGCGCGCAACTCATCAGCAAACCCGATAACCTGAAAGTGGCCGAACCGGCCTTTGGTACCGATGGCCGATACATCTGGTATTCATATCGGAACAGTAGTTGGAATTACAATGCGCAACTACCCCAATATCAGCTTGGAGTTTATGATCGCGAAACCGGAGAGACCGAAGGTGAGACAGCGCGCTATGGTTCTGCTTTTACACCTACACTTTCGCCCGATGGCAAGTGGTTGGTGTATGGCTCACGCTACAACGATAAAACCGGTTTGCTGCTTCGCGATTTAAAAACCGGTGATGAAAAGTGGTTGGCTTATCCCATCCAACGCGATGAACAAGAATCCATCGCACCCATGGGTGTGTTGCCGGCTATGTCGTTTACACCGGATAGTAAAAATGTAATCGCCTCGTACGGTGGTAAATTTTACAGCATCCCGGTAACGGGTGGTAATGCGGTAAACATTCCATTCGAACTGGAGACAGAATTTTTAATGGGCCCCACGTTAACCGATTTTAAATATCCGATCAAAGACGATAAAGATATTATCGCTACACAAATTCGCGATGCGGTGGTTTCGCCCGATGGCAAACAAGTTGCGTTTACGGTGTTGAACCGGTTGTACACGATGGATCTTCCGAACGGAACACCTAAACGAATTACGACCAATAATTTTACAGAAGCTTATCCGGCCTGGAGCCAGGATGGTGCGCAGTTGGCATGGGTAAGTTGGGAAGGCACCGGTGGTAACATCTATAAAATCAACTTCAAAGCAAAAGGTGCAAAGCCGGTTAAGCTTACACAAGCTGCTGCTTTGTATAGCGAGCCAGCCTGGTACGGAAACAAAATTGTATTCTTAAGAGGAACCGCTAACAACTTCCGCGAAAGCGAAGGGCCATTTGCCTTTGCAAGTCAGGAAGATTTATTGTGGATTAGTGGCGATGGTGGCGCAACAAATTTTATTGCGAAAGCCCGTGGCCGTGGCACACCACACTTCACCAAAAGTTCTGATCGTATTTATCTATACAATGGTGGTAAAGGTTTGGTTTCCATTCGTTGGGATGGCACCGATGAAAAGGCGCACTTAAAAGTTACCGGCATAACCACATACGGATTTGAATTGGGTGAAACGCTTAATCATTGTATGATGGTTGAATCCGCTACCGAGCCGCAAAATACACCCTCCAATGCTGCGGTGTTATTAATGGCACCTCAGGGCGATCAGGTATTGGCAAAAATCAATAACGATATCTATGTGGTTACACTTCCTATAACCGGAGGTGAGACTCCTAAAATTTCTGTGGCTGATCCTGCCAGCGCACAATTTCCTGCACGCAAGCTTACCAAGTTGGGCGGTGAATTTCCAAGCTGGAGTAGCAATGGTAAAACTGTTTACTTCACGTTGGGTAACGCATTCTTTACCTACAACATCGAAGAAGCGAAACTGAAAGAAGATGAACTGAAGAAGAAAAAAGCTGCGGAAGAAAAAGCGAAAGAAGCGGGTGAAACTAAAAAAGAAGAAGCGAAGCCTGAAGACAAAAAAGAGGGCGATAAGAAGGATGAAAAGAAAGATGAAGGCTACAAGCCCGCTGAACTTCGCATTAAAGTAACTATCCAAAAAGATATTCCGGTTGGTAAAATCTTATTGCAGAATGCGCGCATTGTTACCATGAAGGGTGATGAAGTAATTGAGCGTGGCGATGTGTTGATTGAAAATGCCCGCATCAAACAAGTAGGTGCTGCTGGTACTATTTCGGTTGATGCATCGGTACAGAAAATGGATTTGAGTGGCAAAACCATTGTTCCCGGTTTTGTAGATACGCATGCACACATGTGGCCAGCCTGGGGCATTCATAAAAATCAGGTGTGGGTGTATGCAGCAAATCTTGCTTATGGGGTAACCACTACGCGCGATCCGCAAACGGCTACTACCGATGTGTTAACGTATAGCGACATGGTAGAGACGGGCGACATCATCGGGCCGCGGGTATATTCTACCGGGCCGGGTGTGGGTTATTGGATGTATAACCTGAAAGATGCTGATCAGGCAAAAGATATTTTGAAACAGTATTCAGAATACTACAACACCAAAACCATTAAGATGTATTTAACCGGTAACCGCCAGCATCGGCAGTGGATCATTCAGGCTGCGAAAGAACAAAACCTGATGCCGACTACCGAAGGTGGTCTCGACTTTAAACTCAACCTCACCAATTTAATTGATGGCTATCCGGGGCACGAACATTCATTCCCCATCTATCCATTGTACAAAGATTTTACAACGGCAGTAGCTGCTTCGGGCATGACGTACACACCCACGTTGCTGGTATCGTACGGTGGGCCGTGGGCCGAGAATTTTTATTACGCTACCGAAAATGTAAATGGCGATCCGAAGTTGAATCACTTTACAGCGAAGTCAGAACTCGATCAGAAATCGCGCAGACGTGGCAGTTGGTTTATGAAAGAAGAACACGTGTTTGAAGACCATGCACGTTTTGTAAATGATTTGGTGAAGGCGGGAGGCAACGCGGGCGTTGGTTCACACGGACAATTACAAGGCCTGGGTTACCATTGGGAATTATGGAGCGTAGCCTCGGGTGGCTTAAGCAATCACAATGCATTGAAAGTGGCAACCATACAAGGCGCTAAAGCCATTGGGTTGGATGGCGATTTGGGAAGTATTGAAGCTGGTAAGCTGGCGGATTTGGTTATCCTAGATCAAAACCCATTAAACAACCTGCGCAACACCAACACGATTAATAAAGTGATGAAGAACGGAAGACTTCACGCATGGCAACACAGCATCAGGACAACTCCCTACTTCAAGCGCAGCGCACGCAGCTCA
>DPSB01000077.1 GCA_003537495.1 Cytophagales bacterium
TGAATCGCTTCCACATGTGGTTTCCGGGAGGCATTGTGCTGGGTAGTTTAGTTTCATTGGCTATGACTAAAATGGGATTGGGATGGGAAGCCCAGATATGGGTAATTATGGTACCGACAATCATTTATGCTTATCTGTTTTATGGCCAGAAATTTCCAGAAGCCAAAGCTGAGGTTGCCTCATTAGCGGGTAACTTAAAGGCAATGGCAACGCCTCTTTTCATTTTCATCTGCGCGTGCATGACGCTTACCGCTATCTCAGAATTTGGTCCACAACAATGGACGGGTATAATTATGGCTAAGAGTGGCGCTGAGCCTATGGTAATATTAGCACTTGTTACCGGTTTAATGGCAGTAGGAAGATATTTTGGTGGTGAGTTTGTCCATAGGTTTGATCAAACCGGGGTTCTTCTTGGTTCTGCGATATTTACTGCAATTGGAATATTTCTATTTAGTACGCAAACCGGGCCCATGGCTTATGTAGCAGCCATCTTTTTTGCGATGGGTGTTTGCTACTTCTGGCCCAATATGATTGGCTTCGCTGCAGAGAAAATGCCATTGACAGGTGCTATCGGCATGTCGATTGTCGGAGCTTTTGGAATGTTATCCACTGCAATCTTTCAACCGATAATTGGTGGTTGGATTGATAGCGATACAGCCAAGATTGCAGCTACTGGTTTAACGGGAGATGCGCTGGACTTGGCGGCCGGTCAAGCTACGCTAAAAACCATGGTAACGTTTCCTGTAATCCTGATTGTGCTCTTTACCATTCTTTTCTTCTGGATGCGTAGCCGGACAAAAACCGCGAGTTAATCCAACAAATAAATCATCAAACTTTAAGGCTGCTTTACCTTTGTAGGGCAGCCTTTTTTATTTCCGTTCAATCAAATCCCACAGGTTGCCATATAGATCTTCAAATACGGCTACAGTACCATACACTTCGTTTTTGGGTTCACGAACAAACTTTACTCCGTTGCTAAGCATTGCCTCATAGTCGTGCTGAAAGTTATTTGTGTTCAGAAAAAGAAACACCCGGCCACCGGTTTGATTACCAATGTGAGCTTCTTGTTCCGCGGTGGCTGCCTTGGCCAATAACAGATTGCTTGTTGATTGTCGATTGGGTCCAACTACTACCCACCGTTTAGTTTCTGACAAAACAGTATCCTCTACCAAAACGAAACCTAACTTATTGACATAGAAATCCAGCGCTTCGTCATAATCGCGCACCACCACGCTTACCAATCCAAGATTCTTCATGCAAAATTTTTAACTCTAAATTATGATTGATTTTTGGTTTAATTTGCCACACCCTAAAATCTACCTCCATGATCAAGACTCTACTCTCGCCTTTTAAACGTTTTGCCTGGTTTAAGCGCCTCAATGCCAAAATAACTTATGAGTGGCTGGCCAAACACATTCCAGCCAATGATTGGCAGTTTATGAATTACGGCTATTCGCCAAATGCGAACGAACCCGCCTATCAACCAGAACCCAAGCCTTTGCAACTTTATCCGCTATTGATGTACCACTATCTGGGTTCGAAGTCAGAGTTGACTAACAAAACTGTATTGGAAGTGGGCAGTGGCCGCGGTGGTGGAGCAGCATACCTTGCTTCGCACTTTAAGCCCAAACAATACACAGGAATGGATCTGGCCCAACATGCGGTTGACCTGGCCAATAAGATTCATGCGGTACCAAATCTGAAATTTATTCAAGGCAGTGCTGAATCAATTCCTTTAGCCGACAACAGTATTGATGTAGTTATAAATGTAGAGTCGTGTCATGCATACGGCTCGGTTAAACAATTTTTGAGCGAAGTAAAGCGGGTATTAAAACCAGGTGGCTATTTCTTAATGGTAGATTTTCGGTATGCGCAAGATATGCCCGAGCTTAATCAGCTATTAGCTGAAAGTGGATTAACCATGAAGCAGGAAGAAAACATAACCGAGAGAGTGGTATTGGCCATTGAGGCCGAAGATGAAGCTAAACAAAAAAGAATCCGGGACCTGGTTCCACCCAAGTGGCAAAAACTATTTGCCGAGTTTGCGGGTGTAGTTGGTTCAAAGTTTTATAGCAACCTGAAAGACGGTACGCGTTTTTATTATCGGTATGTGATGACGAAGTAGTTAAGCGCTTTCGGTATAAATCAACTTTTTACATTCGATGAGAGTGCAGCAATTACAACTTCCCGTGCCTCGCGATGTTTGCAATAACTACACCGGTAATGCTCCAGCAATAAGCCATCTTCTGTTTGTGAAGGTTGTTTTTCAATTTCTTCTGAATCAATCTTCATAGTATAGTAGCCACATTCACCACATTTTTCAGCGTGTTGATAAGGCATGTATTTTTCTACTTTCTTCTCCCCTGTCTTCTCATCAAACCACACATCATACTCTATAGAATGTATTTCACTTTGATGTTGTTGCAGCTCGTTCGTTTCCAAATGCACAGAACCTTCTTCATCCGATAGTTTACGCATCGTATTACCTGCCGATGATTTACGTGGCTTGTTTCGAATGCTTCTGAGCCTGCTCTCTAACATGCGTGGATATAGGATGCGTATTAAACTTGATAACAACGTATACACTATTACAAACGAACATGCCAACAGAAAAATACTGATGTATAATTTCACGGTATCATCAACCGGTAATAATGGGGTTAATTCTGCGGTTGCGAATAAGGATACACCGATCATGCCGCTCAAAATGGCATACCAGAAAAACTTTACCTCGTGCAGGTTTACATAATCATATCGTTCTTTGTTATCAGAAATAGTTAAGAGTTT
>DPSB01000351.1 GCA_003537495.1 Cytophagales bacterium
AATGGTATTGCGCAAAATGGCTAATGAAGGGCAGGTCATTTCGCCCGGCACTACCGTTTTTCAAACCAATGGTTCTGGTAAAAACAAATGGATATTAAGAACTGGTGTAAGCGATAGAGATTGGGCCATGATTCAACAAGGTGATGTAGCAACTACCAGCAGCGATGCGTTGCCCAATAAAACCTGGCAAGGAATCGTAACCAAAAAATCAGCCACGGTAGATGCTGCCAACGGAGCATTGAATATTGAAGTCACTTTAAATACCGATGCCGGGCTTGCTGCCGGACTTTTCGGAAAAGCAATAATCACTGTTAAACAGAAACAAAATGTTTGGAAGATTCCATACGAAGCATTGCTGGACGGCAACGCACAAAACGGATATGTATTTATCAATGAAAATAACAAAGCCAGAAAAGTACCTGTAATAGTAAGCGGGATTGAAAAAGACTTTGTGTTGATAAGTGGAGGTTTGCAAGACGGCCAGCAACTAATTGTAAGTGGTAGCGCTTATCTGAAAGAAGGAACTGCTTTAAGTCTGAGTGCAAACTAAATTCTATAGTGTATGAAAATCTCAGAATATGCCGTGAAGAATTACCAGTTTACACTGGTTATCTTTCTAATGATAATTGCCTTGGGTGTTACCACCATTTTGAACATGCCACGTTCAGAAGATCCTGAACTAAATGCACCTCAGTTTCCAATTGTGGTGGTGTATCCGGGTACCAGCCCGAAAGACATGGAAGAACTTGTAGTAGAGCCATTAGAGCGCGTAATCTCGGAACTGGAAGATTTGAAGCGGATTAAAACCACCATCAGCGATGGTGTGGCTGTACTTTTTGTAGAATATAAATACGAGAGCGATGTAGATGAGAAGTATTCTGAGTTGGTACGCGAAGTAAATGCGCTGCGTGATGAGTTACCACAAAACATTGCCAGTATTGAAGTACGAAAAGTAACACCTTCCGATGTTAATGTAATTCAGATTGCATTGGCATCCGAAAACGCATCCCGCGAAAGCTTAAAGAAGTATGCAGAAGATTTGCAGGAAGTATTAGAGCAGGTAAAATCACTTAAAAAAGTTCAGATACATGGACTACCCGAAAAAATTGTTCGTATTGATCTGAAATTAGAAAAGCTGGCGCAGATGCGCATTCCAACCGAAGCAGTAATAGAAACACTGCAAAGTGAAATTGCCAACATACCGGGTGGTAATGTAAATGCCGGTACAAAATCATTCAACATAAAAACCAGTGGTAACTATACCCATCACACCGAAATAAAAAATACCATTGTGTATTCGGCCAACAATAAGAATATCTTATTGGGCGATGTAGCCGATGTGTATCCGTCATTTGAAGACGAGACACACATTACCCGGCTTAACGGCTACCGAAGCGTGTTTGTAACGGCAGCACAAAAGCAAGGCGAGAACATTACTAAAATTCAAAAAGTATATAAACAGGCTATTGCCGATTTCGAAAAACGATTACCCGCCAATATCGATCTGGTGCATCACTTCGATCAGGCCGACAATGTAAATAAACGCTTGAGTGGGCTTGGATTTGATTTTATGCTTGCCATTTTATTAGTGGCCATTACGTTATTACCCTTAGGGCAACGTGCCGCCATTATTGTTATGATTTCCATTCCATTGTCGCTTGCCATTGGAATTGTATTAATGAACGCGCTCGGTTATAATTTAAATCAACTCAGTATTGTGGGGCTTGTGGTTGCGCTAGGCTTACTGGTGGATGACAGCATTGTAGTGGTAGAAAATATTGAGCGGTGGATGCGTGATGGCCATAGTCGGTTAGAAGCTACCTTAAAGGCCACGCAGCAAATTGGATTGGCAGTGGTAGGCTGCACCGCCACACTCATTATCGCATTTCTTCCATTGGTATTTTTACCAGAAGGCGCAGGCGAATTTATCCGCAGCTTGCCCATGGGTGTAATTACATCTGTACTTGCTTCTATGTTGGTCTCGTTAACCATCATTCCATTTTTATCCAGCAGGTTATTGAAAGAAAATCATGGCCATCCGGATGGAAATATGTTTATGCGTGCGCTTAAAAAAGTAATTCATGGAAGTTATTCAAAGCTGTTAGATAAAGCGCTCGCTAAACCGTGGTGGACAGTGGCTGTTGCTTTAATTGTTTTCCTGGCATCATTACAATTGTTTCCTATCATTGGGTTCAGTCTGTTTCCAGCAAGCGAGAAACCACAGTTTATGGTAGAGATTACAACGCCATTACAATCTAACTTGGCTTTTACGGATAGTATTACTAAAAAAGTTGAACATGAATTATCGCTTCACAAACAAGTAAAGTATTACGCCACCAATGTAGGCAAGGGCAATCCTCGAATTTATTATAATGTTATTCCTGAAAACGAACGCACCGATTACACGCAAATCTTTGTTCAACTGAATGAAGAAACTTCAGCAGAAGAAAAACTAAAGCTAATTGAAGAACTCAGAACCGCGTGGACTCCCTATCCGGGTGCTAAAGTTGAAGTGAAAAATTTTGAGCAAGGGCCACCTATTAAT
>DPSB01000243.1:0-545 GCA_003537495.1 Cytophagales bacterium
AATCTTAAGCGCTACTGATGTGTTGTTAACCTCACCATCATAATTATAATCCAAAATCAACATGCGCTCTTTGTCAAAGCCTAAATCCTTATCCAGCAAATGATTCATTTGTGTATACACAATGATTGTTCCGGCAATCAACGCAATGGAAAGGCTGAATTGAAAAACAACCAACACCTTTCTCAGATTAATTCCACCTCTTTCTGAAGTTGTTACTCCTTTTAAAACAGCTACCGCGCTAAAGCGCGATAACACCAATGCCGGATAGGAACCTGCCACCAGTGCAATCACTAACACCCCTGCAATGATGTAGGGAATGGTTTGTCCGTTGACGAAGTTTTGTATCGCCAATTCCATTCCTGTAAAATCAACCATACCCGGAAGCGCAAGAACAACAATGCCCGCGGCCACCATCACCGAAAGAATAGTGATGATAAACGATTCACCCAAAAATTGAAAGATCAAGCTATTCCGATCAGCACCAATGGACTTTCTGATGCCTACTTCTTTGCTACGCTCCAGCGAGCGGGCTGTGCTCAGGTTCA
>DPSB01000243.1:788-4491 GCA_003537495.1 Cytophagales bacterium
CTTCTTTGGCGCGCTTTTCAGAGCGGGCTGTGCTCAGGTTCATAAAATTGATAATGGCAATCACCAGAATGAACAACCCAATCACCGAGAACACATAAATATTGGCGAGACTTCCCGTTTCTCCGGGCTGTCGTTGTGCCACTGTTCTCAGATAAACATCCTTCAAAGGTTCAATGGCAATGATGTATTTTGAATCCGGATAATCTCTATGCCTTTCCAAAAAGGCGGGTATTTTAGCATTGAACTTTGCTTCGTCAAATTGATCATTGACCAGAAAATACGTGTAGGTATCTACATAGCCCCATGCATCAAAAATCTCGGGATTGGATTTTTTAAAAGTGCTTAACGAAAGTAATGCGTTGAATCGAAAATGTGAATTAGCGGGAAGCTCTTTCATAATACCGGTTACGGTATAATCACCGGCATTGGCTCTTCCCGGGGCATCGCTGCCTTTCAATGTTTTACCCAGTGCATCTTCATCACCAAAATATTTTTTAGCCGTAGTTTCGGTAAGTACAATACTATAAGGTGCAAGCAACGCAGTTTTAGGATCGCCCGCAAGCAACTCCCAACTGAACACATCAAATGCCGTTGAGTCCATAAAGAACACACCATCCTCCTGATAGAGTTTATCTTCTACGCTCAAAAGAATATCGGCACGGCCGGAAAACTGAACCACTTTATCAATCTCAGGAAAATCGTTTTCAAGTGCCGGACCGATAGGTGCATTGCCCCACACCCAATACGAATCAATGGGGGCTTTAGCTTTGGGATCGCCTTCCCAACCATGGAGCACACGATAGATACGATCCCCTTTTTCATGGTAGTTGTCGTACGAAAGTTCATCCTGCACGTACATGAAAATGAGAAAGCAACAGGCAATGCCTAAGCCGAGACCGAAAATATTAATGAAGGAATAAGCTTTCTTCTTGATCAGATTTCTCCATGCGATTTTTATATAATTTTTGTACATACCATAGGGGTTATAAGTGGCTGATGGATTAATGTTTTTTAAGAGGGTTGGCCGCAGGAGTTTAAGCATCTCCCACGTATACATTCGTTTTGCTTTTGATAGCGAGTGAGCTTCCACATTTTCGAAGAAGATTTCCTCCATGTCGCCTTCAATCTCTTCTACATATTCTTGCTTAAGAAAGAATCGTAAAAGTTTAACCGGCCAGGCAGGTGGCTGAATTTCCTTCATATTGCTTTTAGCTGAGCAGTAAGTTGTGGAATGGAACTCCAAAGTCCGGCCCGTATTTCACGCATTTCATCAAGCACTTTGTGTGCATACGAAGTGGTAGTATAAATGCGCTTACGTTTACCGCCTCGTTTTAACGTGGCTTCACCAAATTCAGAAGTGAGGAATCCTTTTTCTTCCATCCGTTTAAGAGCCGATTGAATGGAACCTACACTTAACTTTTCCTTTAATCGCGCTTCCAGTTCGCGCTTAATTTCAACGCCATAAGCCTCTTGTTGTAACGCGGCCACGGCAAGCAGCACCAGCTCTTCAAACTCCCCTAACTTGGTTTTCTTCATGATGCGATGATATTATTCGTAATTGCAGTTAATATACGCCCAAAATCAGGAAAGGTTACCTGATCGATACAGAATATACGTCTTGCATGCTGCAAACCTCCAAAATATCAGGAGGTTACAGTGTAATAAAGCTTACCAGATTAGTTTGTTCATTGAACGCTCACCAGAACAAACCGACCGCCCCCGATGCTATCGAGACCATCGCACCACCTCGCCCAGCGGCCGGGCCAGTGTGCAGCGTTACCTAACATAATTTAGTACAAAAAAATTGGGCCTTTTGGGCCTAGATTTAAGCATTCTGTAGTAGCACCAGAAAATGCTTGAACTTTAGACCCTTTAAAAACGTCTAAGAAATAGCGGTAAAAATTCAGGGCATTTTTTAATACAAAAAATACACACTAATATTGAGGGCTCATCTTTCCGTTCGGAAGAAGGAGATCAGAGAACGCTAGGCCATGAAGCCTGGCGTTTTCAGCTTTAAATGACATCTGGGAGCCTTCTTTTATACTTATTCTTCATTTTATACGGATTTCGCCCATCTAAGTAATACGCTGTTAGCAGGTAATATTCGGTCTTGTTTCTGAATGATTCGAGAACTATGACATAGCTTTCATCGCTGTCCAGAATATAAGTTCTTACTTGGCCTAACTCTTCAACGCTGAAAACAAGCATTCCTTGGTTCTTTTTCTCCTCTACATGGTGCCTAATCCAATGCAGTCTTTCTGATCGCCTTTGTTCGAATTCCCGAAGTCTTGTTGCCTGATCAGTAATTTCTGTTGTCAAATGCTTAAACAACCTTTCCATAGGTTCATCCTCGCCTTTGGTGGGGTTGATTCTCTTTCCACGGAATCTGAATGCATTATTATTTTCAATATCTCTCTTGAAAACGCCAAGTAGGGATTGCGTTCTCATTTGAGAGCTCATGCCGGTGAATTCCAGCAGATGATTGTAAACTTTTAGCATATTTAAAGGCATACTACTGAAGCTCTATAAAAAATAGGTTAAGCTTATTCTCAGATTTGGGTGTTGATTTGTCAAGTTGGTAATTCGAGTGCTTCTGAATGCGGGCAATGAGGTTATTCTTTGCTATCACTTTCCCCTCCCCTCTTAAATGATAACCAATTGCCCCCATTACCAAATCAGCTATTTGCATAAATACACTTTCATGGGAGTGAATATTCTGGAGATTTCTAATCACTCCAAACTTGGTTTGCAGTATTTCCTTAAGCTTATTCACCTTGTTAGCACTGAGCGTGTCCTTAACATCTAGATAGATGTTATAGGTTGCCAACATATCCAGTTTATGGTTAATCAACTGGTAGTACATTTTATAGTAGAAAGAATCAAAGTCCTGCTGAAAGGCTGGATTTTTTATTTGCTCTTTATCAATGATAAGGCCACGAAAGCATAAGTCAGATGCAAAAAAATAGTCAATAATGTCATTATAGAACTTGTGTTGCGAGTTTGACACCTTGCTCCACTTAATTTCTCCAAAGAAATGATGTTTCTGTTTTATCTCTTTTAACTGCTCAGAATGCAATCTCAACTGATTATATGGAACTGAGATGTAGCCGAGAAGCATAAACGGCATCTTATCATTCTCAAGATGGCAACTTTCGTCACAATAGAGATTATATGTTTTCATTCCGAGATGAAGTTAGCTTATTAAAAAACGCTTTGCTTCTCAAAAACTTCTAAATATACTTAAACACACCACAAAGTTACGGGCGTGCGGATAGAACTGTTTAGGGCTGCTTTATTGTTTCAGACTGCAGCTACATACAAGAGAAGGGTTTGACCTGAATTGTGAATATTTGTATTTTTATCTATTGTGCGCAAACTATTAAATTATTTTCTAATTAACCTGCCATTGTTCCTCGTGGCATGTACTTATATGCTGGAGGAACCGTCTGGTATCACAAGGGAAATCACCCCGCTTCAACCCTCGGGTACGATTTCGCTTACTGACTATATTGATGAAGATACCATTTACCTGTATGATAATAAAATATTTACGTTTGATATAAAAAATGACCGCAGTGGTTCTCAATTTCAAGGAGAGGCATATTTCAACAACACCCTATTTTATAGTTTCAACGTTCGGCAAGGACAATTCAGTATACCAGAAAATGATTTTAAGACTGGGCATTATAAATTAAAAATTAGT
>DPSB01000178.1 GCA_003537495.1 Cytophagales bacterium
CAGAATAAACAAAGGTTATAACGAGAATGGAATTAAAGAACTGCGCGCAATTGAGAATACAATTAAGTTCAGAGTCCTGTATTGATTTTTAACCGCAAGGGCGCTGTGACGCAAAGGTTTTAAGTAGGAAGTTGACAAATCTATTGTAAAGAGATTCTTGCTCTCTGTGTCTTCGCGTCTCAGCGGTTAAAGGCATCTACTTAAAATTCTCTTGCTGCACCGTGCGATGCATAAATAACTCCCAAGAGTTTGGTGTCTTTCGGTAAACTCTCACGTAATGTATCGTGTAAGTACTCTCCGTACGGGTTACGGTTATCGTGCCTTGCGTAATTCCAATATCACCATGTAGCTCGGCTTCGGCTTTATCTACGTTGCGCGATACAAACTTGCCCTTGTTTTTCTCAACATCTTTTAGCCATGAAGCTTTGGAATCGATATGACCGGTACCGTGCTTAAACCGAAAATCATCGGCATAGGCTTTTTGAAGAAAGGATATATCCGCAGCTACTACAGCCGCTTCAATCTGTTTTTCGAAATCGAGCAGTTGTTGTTCTGTCTGGGCGGATACAAACCCCCAAAGCAGAAACATGGTACTTAGTATTAAGTATTTCATTAAGTCAGGGTTAAAAGGTTGACAACCTTTTTTACTTCGTCAATGAAAGGTTGTCAAACTTATAAAAAACCCACCGGATTTGGAGAGGTGTTTCTGAACCCCAAGAAGACAAGTTTTGAGCTGTTCTTCGGTCGCAACCTTCCACTGTTAACCTGCTTTTTGGGCGAGGGTCCCGACAAGTCGGGAATGAGGCCTGGTCTTGTCCTCGAACTTCACTCGGTATTGTTTTAAATGTTAGGTTCAGCAAACGTGTCCCAAACCCAAGTGGATTTTATACTGCAAGTATGAGCACATTCTATGGAAATGGAAACATTGATTATTGATTATTTTTTTTGTAGTCAACGACACAACTAATTCTCCATTACCTTTGTATTGCCTATTAAATCTTATGCCAGTCAATTTTACCCCCGGTCCTTCCCAGCTTTATTTTACAGTTGAAGATCATGCCCGCAAAGCTTTTCGCGATGGCATTCCATCGCTTTCGCATCGCAGCAGCATGTTTGAAAAAATCAGCAAGCAGACTACCGATGGATTGAAAGAACTGTTGGAGTTGCCCGAAGGTTATCACATTCTCTTTACCGGTTCGGCCACTGAAATCTGGGAACGCAGCATTCAAAACCTGGTAGCCGAATCATCCTTACATTTTGTGAATGGATCCTTCTCAAAACGGTTTCACGAAATCGCCACACAATTAGGTAAACATGCACAGAAAGTAGAGGTAGCAGTGGGACAAGGTTTCGAATCGTATCAACCCACTGGCAACCCCGAAGTAATTGCATTAACAAATAACGAAACCAGTACGGGTGTTTCGATGCCGCTGGATTTTATTCACTCGTTTCGCGATCAGCATCCCAATGCGCTTGTAGTGGTTGATGCTGTCTCGTCACTACCCTACCCTAAATTTGATTATACCAAAATCGATTCGGTATTCTTTTCGGTGCAGAAAAGTTTTGGCTTACCAGCCGGACTTGGAGTTTGGATTGTAAATGAAAAATGTATCGCGAAAGCAGAAAGCTTACAACAACAAGGGCTAAACATTGGCACTTACCATAATCTGCCAACGCTTGTTGCCAACGCTAAAAAAAATCAAACTCCGGAAACCCCTAATGTGTTAGGCATCTATTTACTCGGCCAGGTTGTGAGCGACTTTTTAAAAAGAGGTGTGCATACAATTCGTAAAGAAACGGAATACAAGGCAGCCTTACTATATCAGGCATTGCAAAACCATGCAAAGGCTAAACCGTTTGTTACCGATCGTAAATTCCAATCGCAAACCGTAATTGTGGCCGAGACCGGAACTGAAACGGCTTACATAACTGAACAATTGATGAAGCATGGCCTCCAACCCGGAGATGGCTATGGCGAACGCAAAAAATCGCAGCTTCGCTTTGCCAACTTCCCTACGCACTCCAAGGAAACCTACGAGTTGCTGGTTGATCTGTTGGAAAAAATGTGAGGTTGATTAAACCTTGTCGTATTTTTAGAATCAAAGCCTTAAACCCCACCGTTGGAAGACAAAGACCTGCTTCTGAAAATCCGCAACCCGGAAACCCGAAACTATGGGTTTAACATGTTGGTGCGTGCTTATCAGCAACGCGTTTATGGCCATGTACGCAAAATGGTTATCGACCATGACGATGCCCACGACCTTACCCAGGAAGTATTTATTAAAGTGCATAAATACATTGATGGCTTTCGCGAGGATTCCCAACTCTTTACGTGGATATACCGCATAGCAACCAATGAATGCCTTACGTTTCTGAATAAGAAAAAGAGACGTTTCTTTTTGCCCATCGAAGATGTATCGGCACAGCTTTCCAGCAAACTCGATCTGATGCCCGAGCTATCGGGTGATGAAATCCAGAAAAAATTGCAGAAAGCGATTCTTACGTTGCCGGACAAACAAAGGGCGGTGTTCAATATGAAATACTTTGATGAACTTTCGTATGAAGATATGGCCGAGATAACCAAGACCAGCGTGGGAGCCTTGAAAGCCAGCTATCATCACGCAACAAAAAAAATTGAAGAATATTTAAGTGCCTGATTAAACCATAGAATCAATCTAAAGTCATAGCAAACGAAAATGAAAAAACTGGAAGACATACCGAAAAAAGACTTGTTCAAGGCCCCTGACGGCTACTTTGATAAGTTGCCGGGTATTATTCAGGCACGGGTAGCAAAGCCAGAACCTAAGTCCGTATGGATGCCGGTAATGAAGTTTGCCTTACCGGTTGTTGCAGTGGTTACAGTAGGCATATTCTGGTTTTCGAACCCAACTGTGCAAAGTGTTGAAGCGGAATTGGCCAGCATTAATACCGAACACTTGATTGCTTATTTAGACAACAACGAGGTTGTTTGGGAAGATGTAGAAGTAGATCGAAACTGGAGTGAAGATGACTTGCTTGAACTGGAAAACCAGGTGTACTCTACTTTCGATTCGGATGGCAGCGAGTTGGATTTGTTGGATGAAATTTTAGAATTGGAAAATCTCTAAGAAAAATACTATGAGAAAATTATTGATTGTTGTGGCTTGGATGTTCAGCGGATTGAGTGCTATAGCCCAAGACCAAACCGAAAATGAACAAGACCCAAAAACGCTTGAGAAAATCAATGCGCTTCGCATTGCCTACATCTCAGAAAAACTTGGGCTTACTACCGACCAAGCAGAAAAATTCTGGCCGGTGTACCGCGAGTTTTCTGATAAGCGTAGAGATCTTCGTCAGGAGTTGATTGCAGCCCGCAAAGATTTGAAGCAAGGGCAAGATCCCGATAAAGATGCCAAGCTTATGAAGCTGGGCCTTGATTTGAAGCAGCGTGAACTTGATCTGGAGAAAACATATTCCGACAGGTTGCTGAAAGTAATTACGGCACAACAAATTTTAAGTTTGCGCAAAGCCGAAGGTGATTTTCAGCAAATGATTCGCGATCAGATTCAGCAACGCAGGTTAATGCAACAACGCAATGAAACCATTCGCGAACGAAA
>DPSB01000245.1:0-708 GCA_003537495.1 Cytophagales bacterium
ACTCCTTGTCGGATTATTTTTATTTGCGCAATTGGCATACGCCCAAGACAACGACATCAATAGTTCTGATAACAAAGCCTATAGCAATTTTGATTTTCTGGCAGGCACTAAAACTATTTTTTATGACGACTTTTCCTCCGGATTGAACAAATGGAAGATAATTGAATTTGACAAGTCTGACGAAGTGGAGTCTCCAGGCATTAAAGCAGTTGCTAACGAAAATGGTAAATGGCTTAAGACTCCCCGTAGAGGTATTTTTTATCCGATTAACCTAAAGGCATTGCCCGAAAAATTCACCATTGAATTTGATATGTGGGCTGATGCTGAAAAAATGAGTGAGATGGAAAGTGGGTTAATACTTTCTATCGTTGGCAACAAAGTAGTTAAAGATGAATACAGTACTGCTTTTGATGAAAATCCACAGATCCAAATAGATATTCATCCATCGCAAGAACACCTGTATTGCTTAGCTACTAAGGAAAATTACGATGGCGAAAGAACTTTAGACCGCAAGGATATACGAAATGGCTGGAAACAAGGTAAGGTTCATAGAATTTCCATTTCAAGAATGGGTACGCACATGAAAGTGTATATAGACGAAAAAAAGTTTCTCGACTTACCGAATGGACTTCCTGTAAAATTGAATTATACCTTGGTTTTCGCTACTACTATGTGGGGCGATGGTTTGTATTTCACCAATTTTAAGGT
>DPSB01000245.1:906-2762 GCA_003537495.1 Cytophagales bacterium
TTTAAGGTTGCAGAAGTTGAAAATGCAGTTGCTAAAATTGATAAAGAAACCAAATTTGTTACGAATGCGATTTATTTCAATACCAATTCGGCTACAATAAAAGCAGAATCTTGGCCAGCTTTAAACCAAGCAGCCAACGTGATAAAATCAACCGATGGCAATGTAAAAATTATTGGGCATACCGATAGTGATGGCAATGATGCCGATAACCTCACTTTATCCAAAAAACGCGCTGAATCTGTAAAATCATTTTTGGTTAAAAACTTTGGCATCAACACTTCAAAACTTTTAACTGACGGAGAAGGAGAATCAAAACCTGTAGATAATAATAACACAGCAGAGGGGAAAGCTAACAACAGAAGAGTGGAGTTTGTTAAACAGTAAAAAGCCCAAACCGCTCACCACGTTTGGCAAAAGCCGGGTTTTGTGCTTCGATCACACATTTGTGGCTCAATAGGCCCTGCATGGCTCTATGAGATTCAAGTTGATGAAGTAATACCTGCACCACGCATTTGAGATATAAGCTGATAAAGAAATCCAGCGTGTAGATTCGTGCGGACATGAACCTTGGCAAACAACCAATATATTTGTTAAACATGCAGCCCACACTCTACGAAAAACTTGGTGCCGATACCATTACCTTATTGGTAGAACGATTTTATGATCTCGTTTTCGCGCATCCCGAAATCAGTCACTTGTTTAAAACCGACAAAGAAGTCATTAAAGAGAAGCAGCGGTTGTTTCTTACTCAGTTTTTAGGAGGGCCGGCACTTTATTCGCAACAATACGGACATCCACAACTACGCGCACGCCACCTGCCACACCCCATTGGCAACGATGAAGCCGTGGCCTGGCTTGCGTGCATGAACAAAGCCATTGGCACATTACCGATAGATGAACCCTTAAAAGACGAACTCTTCAAACGATTTGTCCCAACTGCCATGTTTATGGTAAATCAAGAAGAAGAGTAGCTACCCGTTACTTCAAATATTTATCCGGCAACGGAAAGCCCAGACTTTCGGCACACCAGAAAATATTTACAATGTAATAGCGGTCTTTGTCTTTAAACAATTGAATGCTATTAATACCGCGATTGGTTACGGGGCCATCTTTCTTCTCTTTGGTTTCGTATGTACTAAACACATGCACTACCGTTCCAAAGGCATCTTCCTTGCGACTTAGTTCACGCTCGAAAAAACCGGTGCTGATGCGCGATGAAAAGAATTGCACATATTCTTCAGGTGTCATCGTGCGTAATTCAAAATTTCCCTTGTCGTCCTTGCGCGATGGAATAAGTTTGGCATCGGGCTTAAACAAAAACCGAAAGCGATCCCAATCGCGCGGAGCACCAGGGTCACCCGAAATTACATCGTACAACGCGTGGATAATTGCATCAACGGATTTAACATCGTTGGTGTAATCTTTGGTTTGGGCTTGTGCAACAGTTGCGCCAAACAGCAGTATAACAATTAGTTTTTTCATAATCAGATTTTGAGTTAGCAGATACAAACTATATCACAATATTGCACTTTTAAAAATGGTTTTACCTGGCTGGTAATTCATATTAAATTCTGAAATTCACTTCTTGAAATTGTATCATGCTGATCGTCCGCTCCCTTGCATTCAAACCCTTCGATCAAAACGGATTCCCGTTTTCGATTCCGATGTTGCAGGCATTTGAGCCAATGGAGTTTGAAACACCCATTTCCATTTTTATTGGTGAAAATGGTTCGGGCAAATCAACATTACTTGAAACTATGGCTTATGCGATTGGTTTGCCAACCATCAGCAGCCAGCACATTGAAAGCGATGGTTCATTAAAAGCAGCCAAGGCATTAGCACCCTTTTTAAAATTA
>DPSB01000542.1 GCA_003537495.1 Cytophagales bacterium
TCATAGCCGTCTTTTTTGTACTTATGGGCTATACAATAGAGTTACCGGTATTTCAATTCGCCTCACAGAAACACGTGTTGTTTGATGCCTTAACTCCCATCGAACTTTTCTTTCTGTGCTTAACGATTACGTGTGTATATTTTCTGGTCACATACTTTGTATTACCAAGTG
This sequence comes from Cytophagales bacterium, assembly GCA_003537495.1. Classification (GTDB taxonomy): domain Bacteria; phylum Bacteroidota; class Bacteroidia; order Cytophagales; family Cyclobacteriaceae; genus ELB16-189. The sequence continues at coordinate 172 of DPSB01000542.1, forward strand.
AGTTGGTAAAGAATCTCAAAGCTATGCAGGCTCCAATACAAGAAGCATATTCGACTAAATTTGATTATTGGCTTAAATCACTAATCTATGAAGATCAAATCGGGGCTGAAGAGCATACCTTAACAGTTGAGACAATCAGGCATCAACTCCAGCATTCTGAAACAAATGTGTTGGTAGCAATGGCACAGCTTAATGATATGAAGGTTCAGACCTTTATTAAAGAATTACATGCCAAAGCTGACGCTAAGATGAAGGATGCCAAATCAGACGTCGAACGTGAAAAAGTAGAAATCCTTAAAAAAGCCCTGGAAAGTATTGATAAACTGCCGGCAATTTGGCAAGCCTACATTATTGCCTGTTTGGTTGGCAGTAACAGTGAATTCCAAAATGACATGGATATTCAGAGGGACATTTCTTCCTATGTCAAAGATTTAAAAGAACAGGAAGTGAAGAAAGCTAGAGCTGAAGCAGATACGTTTGAAGAAAAAATGAAAAAAGAAAAACAAAAGTATACTACCAATGACAAGGTATGAATTAGATTTAGGTAAGCTCCATCATGACCATTACGACAAGCCTTTGCCGGAAATCTATGATCTGAAAACCCGTTTTGATCATACATACATTATCGGTAAGACCGGCAAAGGCAAGTCAACTCTGATGGAGAATATGGCTCTCTATGACATTAACTATGGTGCATCAGTTATTTTCATTGATCCGTCAGGGTTAAGTTGCAGGAAGCTGTATCACATGACAAAGGATAAAAGTCGAGTGACGTACATCTCGATAGAAAGTCCCAAGATCATTAATCCAATAAACAAGGAAGGATACACGCTGGATACGTTGATTCAGGAGTTCATTCAGGTTCTGGATGTTCTTATAACTCTTACCGCTTCAAATCCGGAAAGCACTGTCCTCATGAGAGAAATTATCAACATGGCAATGCGATCGATCACAAAGCCGGAGAACAAGCACATTAAGTATATTACTGAACTCTTACTATACAAAGATGAACGTGAAAAGCTTCTCGGTGAATTACTGAAAGCCGGGAAGACTGAAGAACACCGGTATTGGAAAGAGTTTGATGAAATGGAGTACAAGTATCCTCGCAACAAGGAAAAACAGGAGAGTGCCAAGCGTGTTGCAGCCCGTCTCATGGAAATATCAACCGGCGAGATGACGGATTTCGTAATCGGACCAAATGAAGTTGATCTCAATGACATTGTTGATACCGGCAAAGTGATTTTAGTTGATACCTCACGGATGAACCATAACAGCAAGATCTATCTTTCCAATTTACTTGTTTATGCCGTACTTTCGTACAGTGAGTATTCAAACAACAAATTTTTAAGAGAACCAAAACCACTCTTAGTGTATGTTGATGAGTTTTCGATTGTAGTGAGTAAACTCTTTGAAGAGTTGTTGGCTAAGTCGCGAAAGTCAGCCGTTGGGTTTGTGCTTGCTCACCAGAACTTCGGACAGATTCCGGACAGGATACTCGATACGATAATCGGAAATGCTGATACGCTGATCTCATTTACCTGTGGCGACGTGGAGGCAGCCAGGCTTTCAAAGATACTCAGTGTCTCACCCCGGGAGCTAATGGATTTGGATCCGTACACAGCCTGGATTAGATTAGGAAGGAACAATTTAAGAACTGAGCTTCATGAACCCATCTTAGATTTCACACCCGATTTACCACTGATAACAATTTCACCAAAAGCAAGTGAGCAAGTATATGAATATTGGTTTTTGGCTGATGAAGAAGACTGTTGGCATTTTTTTGAAAAAATGTGAAGTAATCCTCTTACTTTCAACCTTTTAATATTCAATTTTTGAATGTTATTTCTATTAAAACCCTTGTATAAGTGATTTAGAAAAACGAATTCATTTAAAAATTTTAGAGTTCCAAAAGAGCGACAATTCCAAAAAAGTGTCCGTTCAATGTTTCACATTTTCTAATTATTATGTTTAGCAATTGAAATTATACTATTTTTTTCAAATTCTACAAAAGCACAAAATAAATGTATGCACTAGTATCAGCTGATTTCCCCGGAGTTTCAACTAGTCAAAGGGAAGAAATTTATGAATGCCTTAAGGAAAATGGTTGGATAAAAATTAAGAATGTTGGAAGAGATATTACTACTTGTTGGTATGCAGGATTTAAACCAAATGCAACCTACAGTGGAATACTAAAAGAAATTGAGAACGATTTTAAGGAATGTAGCAATCAATTTTGCAATCCAAGATTAGTAATTCAAATCGGTGATAATAAACCTGTTGAGATAAATGTATAGAATTAGACCATGTAGTTATATAAACAGTGTTTTTATGATGGTACAGGACTGCTTCAGAAAGATACAATATTAATCAATTCAAGTACTTTTCACCTGTAACTCTCTATCAAATTTTATCAAATTAATAATTAATGAAAGGAACAAAGACAATGTTATATAAAGTGATGGATATAGACTTGAATCAGTTGAAGAAACTTTTTGG
>DPSB01000435.1 GCA_003537495.1 Cytophagales bacterium
AAGGGCCACCTATTAATGCACCGGTAGAGATTCGTTTATTCGGAGAGAACCTGGATACCTTGCGTACGTTGGCCACACGCGTGGAAGCACTTCTTGAAAAAACTCCCGGCACTATATACATCACCAACCCGGTTATGCATTTGAAGTCGGATATTAAAGTGGACATCAATAAAGAGAAGGCCCAAATGCTTGGCGTTTCCACTTTGGCTATTGATCGTACGGTACGGTTGGCTGTTGCCGGGCTCAACCTTGGTAAATTTTCTGACGAAACCGGAGATGATATTGACATCATTCTCACGAAAAGTAAAACAGGCACACCAACATTAGATGCCCTTCAAAACATTTATGTAACTAACAACCAAGGGCGTGCGGTGCCGCTCACACAACTGGCAGAATTAAAATTAGAGTCTTCGCCATTAAGTATTAATCACTACGATAAAGTGCGCATGATCTCGCTAACCGCTTTTGTAGATAAAAGTTTTCTGGTGAGTAATGTAATAAATGATGTTATAAAACAGATGGATGCTGTACAACTACCCGCTGGTTACAGTTATGGTATGGGTGGCGAAGTGGAAAGCCGACAAGAATCATTTGGCGGATTTGAAAGTGTAATCATTGTAACTATCTTCTTGTTTATTGCGGTGCTTATTCTGGAGTTTCGCACTTTCAAAAGCACACTGATTGTTTTATCCGTAATTCCACTTGGTGTGGTCGGTGCCGTGTTAGCATTATTACTCACAGGCAACTCACTTTCATTCGTAGCTATTATCGGGTTAATTGCCCTTGCGGGGATTGAAGTGAAGAACACAATCTTGCTGGTTGATTTTACCAATCAACTTCGCCAGCAGGGTAAATCATTGGAAGATGCTATCCGCGAAGCCGGTGAAGTTCGCTTTCTGCCTATCATTCTTACTTCTATGACAGCCATTGGCGGCTTACTGCCGATTGCTCTTTCATCCAATCCATTGATATCACCACTTGCTATTGTATTAATTGGGGGTTTGATTAGTTCTACCCTGCTATCCCGTGTGGTTACTCCGGTGGTTTATAAACTTATTCCACCGCGTATTGAAAAATAGTGGGGTTGCCTTGTTTTGATTTCAGTTTAGGATTTTGGATTTTTAACAATTCCGAAATCCTTAAACTGAACCTTATGCCTTTTACACTTGCTATTTCACCTTCTAAAACTCCGCTTAAAAGCAACCGCTGGTTACAACTGTTCATTTTAGTCTTTGCAGTAGTGTGGGGCTCCACCCTGGCAGGTACTACCGATTTCAGTAATTGGATTTTAGAGAATGCACTGGTCTTTATTTTTCTGGGCTTCCTGATCTTTACATTTAAAAAATATCAGTTCAGCGATTTAAGTTACCTGCTGATCTGTGTTTATCTATGTTTGCATGTCTACGGTTCCAAATACACGTATGCCGAAAATCCATTTGGCTATTGGCTAATGGAGACTTTCGATTTGAAACGCAACCATTACGATCGCATCGTTCACTTTAGTTTTGGATTTCTGCTGGCCTACCCTATGCGCGAAATGTTTTTGAGTTGGCTTCGCTTTCCGGTTTGGGTGGCGTGGATTTTACCAATTGAAATTACTTTATCCATAAGTGGCTTTTATGAATTGATTGAATGGGCTGTGGCCGATGTATTCTTTCCCGCACAAGGCGATGCTTATCTAGGTACGCAAGGCGACATCTGGGATGCTCAGAAAGATATTTTTCTGGCTACACTTGGAGCCGTGTTGGCTACCAGTATTGTTTCTTCAATTAAGAAGTTGTTTGACATACGATAAAAAAAAAGACCCTCCGTCTGAGGGTCTTTCTGTTGGCTCTCCTAGAAACTGCTATTAAGAAACATTCATACCTAAACCATTTCAGTATGATGAAAAAGTTTCTGCTCATCAAGCTACGGTACAAGATTGATGAATTAAATAGGGGCATCTATCACCCATTCTGACGTATTTTCAATTCAGAATTTCGAATCAGATTAAGCGCTCTGACTTTGCAAAGGCAATGGCATCGGCCTTAGAACTAACCTGAAGTTTTGAGTAAATATTTCTGATGTGTGTGCGAATGGTATCCTTACTTAAAAATAACTGATCGGCAATCCGGGTATAACTTTTTCCGGTAGCTAGTTCGGTCAGTATCTCTGTTTCGCGTGGCGATAACGGTGAGCGTTGATTGCGGGCAAAAGACGACACTACCATGCGGGCAATTTGAGAACTCATGGGCGAACCGCCATTAATTATTTCCTCCAACGCAGCTGTTACCCGATCATAGTTAGAAGTCTTGGTAAGATAACCAATCGCTCCCGCACATAGGGCTTCAAAAACAACTTCACTTTCTTCATGTACGGAGATAATCAGAATATGTACAGTCGGACGCATTTTCTTAATTTCTGAAATGGCCTTGATTCCATTCATTCCGGGCAAGGCTATATCCATCAGCATAATTACAGGTTGATCATCAGCCAGGTTTCGAATTGCATCCTCGGCCCGATCATAGGTGTTGACCACTACAAATTTTGGATTGGATGAAACCAGAAAAGCAAAACCTTCCCTAACAATTGTATTATCTTCTACAATCACCACCCGCGCTTTAGCCTGCCCAATGTGCATAGTTTTCTTTTTTAATTGTAATTGTTGTTCCCTTATCGGAAGATTGAATCACCAACCTGGCATCAATCTTCTTCGCCCTTTCCCGCATACTTT
>DPSB01000353.1 GCA_003537495.1 Cytophagales bacterium
GAGAAATCCAGCACCGAACTGCTGGTTACTTTTTTTATACCCGAGATTGATTTAACTTCTTTCTCCAATTCTTTCGTAATCAGGTTCTCCACATCTTCGGGTGGGCCCGGATAAAATGTAGCTACATAAATCTGTGGAAACACTACTTCCGGAAATTGTTCCTTCGGCATGCCGAGGTAACTCATAATACCAGCCAGCGAGATAATAACAGTAGCTACGTAGATACTGACTTTATTATCGATTGACCAACTGGTGGGTTTAAATTCTTTATTAACGTCTTGCATAAGAATGTCTTTTTGAAATTGTCTTTTTGCAGATTACTGCACTTTCAAATACTGGCCTTCGGTTAACCCCTGAAAGCCTGCGGTAATTACACGCTCGCCAGCTGCAAGACCTTGCACCTGCGCAAGACCATCAAACACGCCATCAACTGTTACTACTTTTCTGCGTGCTACGGTTTGATCGCCACTTGCTTCTGCAACAAACACCACCTTTTCACCTTTAATATTCTGCACGGTGTTTACCGGTACGGCAATTACCGAAGGGTAAGATGCATACACGATTTTAATCAGCGCAGTCATGTTAGGGCGAAACTCAGCACTGGAAGGAAGTTCGGCTTCCAACACAAATGTTCTGGATAGCGGATCGATGTTGCGACCGGCAAACGAAACTTTAGCCTGCACTTCTTTTTTCAGATCGGGAATAGTGATTTTTACTTTATCGCCTTTCTTTACTTGTGTGATGTAGGCTTCAGATACGTTGGCTACAATTTTCAAGTTAGAGTTATTGATAACCCGTGCAGCTGGCATACCGGGCGAAATGTTCTCGCCTACTTTAACGTTAACCTGATCAATTACACCGTTAATCGGGCTTTTGATACGGGTTTGATCCAGTTGCTCTTGTACTGCAGCCAATTGTTTCTCCAGACTTTCTTTGTTTGTTTTGGCTTGCAGAAACTGTACCTCGGTTCCAATCTTTTTATCCCACAGGTTTTTCTGGCGTTCGTAAACTGAAACGGCTAACTCCAACTGGGCTTTCATACCTTCTACATTGCGGGCTATAAGCGAGTTATCAATCTGTGCAAGCGTTTGACCTTTGGTTACAGCTTCACCTTCTTTTACAAAAACCTGAGTAATTACACCCATTCCTTTTGCGCTCACCATAATGTTATCTTCCGCTTCTACCAATCCTTGTGTTTTTACATAGTGATCGAACGGTTGCGTTTTTACTACCAGCGCAGCAACCTCTTTGGTTTTCACTTCGGTTTTGGTAGTGCCAGCCAACTCCTTCTCCAACTCGGTAATCTGTTTGGTTAATTCAGATTGTTGTTTTTTTAAGCCAGCCAGTTTTGTGGCTTTATCTTCTTCGCCACAGCCAATCAGCACTACGCTGGTTAAGGCCGAAGCAATTAATAAACTTGTATATCTTGATTTCATAGTATAGGGAAATTGATTTTGGTTACTTGTTTTCATTGGTGGTTGCCGGTACGAGTTTGCCGTATGCTTTGTCTAAATCTACTTTGGCCACAATAGCATCGAACAATGCATTGTAATAGTTGGTTTGCGCCTGGCGCAATGAATCTTCTGCATCAATCACTTCAATGTTTGAGCCTACACCTTGTTCATATTTAATTTTGGTAACGTTAGCCACCTTGGCCGCCAACTCCATGTTTTGTTGTTGTGCTTTTAGCGACTTCAACGCATTATCGTAATTTAAACCTGCTTGTTGTGTTTCCAGATCAATACCGGCTTTTAAGCTGCGGAAGTTGTTGTTGATTTTTTCCAACGCAATTTTTTCCTGTTGTACCTTATACCGGTTTTGCATACCAGAAAAAAGTGGAATGTTAAGACTAAGACCAATGTTGGAATAATCGTACCACTTGTCAGGACCGGCACCGGGCACTTCATTAAATTGCGAATTGGTTTTAAACAATCCGCCAACAGTAGGCGATTGCGTTGAGTACCCGTACTTGGCAAATGCCGAAAGCGTAGGCAAGGCAGACGCATAGTTGTTTTTTATGTTCAACTCCTGCAGGCGTTTGTTAACTTCCAGCAACTGGTAGTCGGGGCGATTAGCATAATCTAAAGTTTCATTTAGCGCAGCATCGGCTATGTTAATATCTTTAATGCTTCCGGCCACATCAATTTGTTGATTCATGGGGTAGTTCATTTGGAATTTTAACAAAGCAATACCCAGTTCGTTCATGTTAAGAAACTTATCGCGTTCTACAATCAGGTTGTTAAGTGTTACCTGAATGCGATCGGCATCAATGCTTTCTGCAAAACCATTTTCGAAAAGTGCTGTGGTATTTTTATGCAAAGAATCTACCCGCGCAATGTTGCTGGTAAAAAGTGTTACCCGCTCTTTATTAATTAGTACGGTGTAATATGCCTTTGTTACTTGTTGCACAATCTGCTCTTTTGATTGGGCAGTAGCTTTGTACGAAAGTTCTTTATAGGTTTTGGATGCCCTTAGCCCAACAATGTACGAGCCATTAAAGATTAGCTGGTTAACCGAAACACTTGCATCGCCACTGCTTTTTAATTGAAAGAAGTTTTCGGCTGCTACTACATCGCCAGGTTGTATGCCGGGTATTCCCCCGAAATCGATAAAACCGCCTGGTCCGGTATAGGTGTTAAAAAATCGGGGTAGTTTATTGTTATGCATCAACGAAGCACTTCCACTGATTTGCGGTAAGCCAATGCCAATAGTTTCTTTCACTTTGGCTTGCGCAATCTCCTCATCGAGTATGGCATTTTGTACCTGCACCGAATTCTCCAATGCATAATCAATACATTGTTGTAATGTAAACGTAGTTTGTGCCTGCACACCAGGTGTGGCGGCCAAACCTATTAATAAGACAAAAACTTTATAAAACTGCTTCATTGGGTTGGTTGGTTATTTGGGTATTCTCTTTGTATTTCTGATATAATTTTTTTCCTTTTTCGGTGCAGAGCCCATGAACAAACAATTCGAACAACTGCAATTGGACATCCACCAGGCTAAAACGCTCGCGCGGAAACACTTCACCATTAAAAGCGCTTTCAATCAGTGCAATCCGGATGTAGGCTAAAATTTCCGGGTTGACTTCCGGTCTGAAATAGCCATCTTCAACCCCTTTGCGAATGTTGCGCACCACCGACTCGCTGATGACTTTGCCTTTATGTTCGCTCCACAAATTCCAGGCTCTGGTGTGGTACTTCTGCAAATCGAACAACATGGAAGGATTCATGTGCTCCATGTCGTGCTTCATGCACACCGAAATCTTGCTTAGTTCTTCAATTGAGTTTTTTGAGCTTCGGGAGATCGTATCATATTGATGGAAGGCCCGATCCAGAAATTTTTCTGACATCTTGTACACCAACTCATCCTTATCGGCAAAGTATTGGTACAAGGTTTTTTTAGATACGGCCAGGTGGCGGGCAATGTCATCCATGGTAACGCTGCGAATGCCATACTTCATAAAAAGCGCCTCCGCTCCTTCCAAAATCTTATCGTATGTCTGTGTTTCTTCCATAAGGCCGGCAAAAGTATGGAAACTTACAGCATTACCAAAAGTTTCCACAGTTTCCTTCAACGCCTGTTTTTAGT
>DPSB01000054.1 GCA_003537495.1 Cytophagales bacterium
TTCCTGGAGTTGATGGGTGGTGATTCTTTTTACTTCTGATTTTTTATGAACCGACACGGGAAATTACCTTTAAATTATTTAAGATAAACTGCTGCTTGTTTACCTAAAACTACTTCTACATGATCGGTAAGTGTGGTACTTAATGCATAACCCGTGTAAGTAGGCGTAACCGGAAACTGTGTATGGCTGCGATTAACCAATACGGCTACCTCCAGTTTTTTAATTTCTATTTCCAGAAATGGTTTCATACCATAAGCCAGCGTACGGCCGGTGTTCAACACATCATCCACCAACACAATGCATTTTTTCTTCAGGTCTTTCACTTCACAATCTAACGCTACATCGCCTTGAAGCGGAGCGAGTTTATCGAGCGAAACTTTTACCACTTTGGTTTCTATAGATGCAATTGATTCCAGTTCGCGGGCCAGTAACTTGGCAAAACTGTAACCTTGGCCATCAATACCAGCCAATATCAAAAGTTTTTCTTTGAAATTGTTTTCAAAAATCTGGTACGCAATGCGTTTAATCTTCTGGTTTACATTGGCTGTATCCAGTACTAAATTTCGCTGCAGGGTTTCACTCATGGTAACGGAACAACCTTGCTGTCCTTAAAAGTAGATAGGATTACAGTTGACTGCATATTATCTACCACTTCAATGTTGCTTACTTTCTCCAGCATCAGATTTTGATAGGCCGGAATATCAGAGGCAACAACTTTTAATATAAAGTCGGCCTGGCCAGTTACGTGATGGCATTCCACAACCTCTTCAATTTTTTGAATGGCACTTATAAATTTAGCGATGTTGTCTTTGTTGTGGCCTTTAAGCGAAACCGTAACAAAGGTGCATACACCCAGGCCCACGCTGGCCATATCTACCACGGCATGATAGCTTTTTAAGATGCCCGAGTTTTCGAGTTTTTTAACACGCTCTAATGTAGGTGCTGGCGAAAGACCAATCTCTTGCGCCAATTGTGCGTTTGTTATGTTTGAATTTGCCTGCAGGATTTCCAAAATCTTGCGGTCGGTTGCGTCAAGTTTTACTTTCATTTATTCAGAATAAAAGGTAGGTATCTGTTCTGTACGCAAGTAAAATTAGAAGAAAATTTCTATTTTGATGTAGTTGATGGAAGAAAATTCTTACAAAGAAAAATTACCGGTTTACCTGCACCCGATAGCTGGCCGTATTGTCGCCATCTGAAACCTTAGCGAAATATAAACCAGGTAAAAGTGCATCAACCTTTATCAGCAATTGATTCAATCCTGCAGAAAGGTTGGTGTGAACTTTATTCAACACCACCTGCCCTTGTACATTGTACAACTTTACTTCAACCTGATTACGCTGGCCGCGAATCCATTCCAGAATTACTTCTTCGCTGGCAGGGTTTGGATAAGGTGGCACAACTGTTAACTCGCCCGTAAGGTTACTGCATGCGCGATTATCGAAACTATTTACATCGCCAGCTACAGAAATTTCGGCACAGATATATCCCAGATTATCTGAAACAATTCTGGTGCTTATTGATTTTGAACTTTGTTGCCCCGGCAGAAACGTTCCGAAAACACGTTCCTTTATTTTTGCCTTACCGGCAAGATCGAGAATTATCTCTGGGTTAACCACTACCACATTACTGCGATTCTCGAACGTTACAGTAGCCAACGCACCATCGTTGTTGGCAATCAAAAGCAGATTCGTAACCGCCACATTAATCTGTGGCTCAACCACAAAAATAGTTTTTGTAAAGCTATCGGTGCAGCCAAGATTATTCCGGGCTATTAATTCAGCCTGATAGGTACCCAACTGGTTATAAGTAAATGCTGGTGAAAATTCTGTACTGGTGGTTTGATCGGCATCATTAAAATTCCATAACCATGAAGTAGCGCCTGAAGAAGTATTTACAAAACCCACAGCAAGTGGTGCCCCACCCGATTCTGTTGAAACAGAAAACTGTGACATCGGTGCCTGACTAATGGCAATGCTGCGTGTAGACGAATAAGTACATCCGGATTGCCGCGTTGAATTTAATCGCACATTAAAATTACCCGTTGCCGGAAAGATATGCGTGGCAGAGGATGTAGTTGCCAATGCCTGACCGGCAAAATCCCAACTCCAACTCACAGCAGGATCAAGTCCAGTTAAGGAAGTCTCTGTAAACTCTGCTGGCTTACCAGCACACGTACTGTTAGCAGAAAAGTTTATAGTTACCGGAACTGGCACCGAAAGATTTTTTGTAACCGATTTTACACAATTATTATTTCCTGTTGCAGCCATGGTAACCGTTTGATTACCCGAAGTAGTAAACGCATGCACCGGGCTTTGTGCAGTGTAAGTAAGATTCTGCATGCCCCACAACCATGCCTTAATTTCTGTAGTTGCAGTGGGTGTAAATGTAGCTGGTTGATTTAAACACAGTGCGGTATTAGTAAAATCTATGTTGGGTGTTTGTGCGATGGTTACTGTTTTTGTGATTTCACTTGTGCATCCAAAATTGGTGGCTACATTCAAACTCACGGAATAGTCGCCTGCGGTTGCATACATGTGGGTTGGGTTTTTAATGGCAGCCGTATTATTCTGTGTGTCTCCAAAAGTCCAGTTCCATGATGATATGTTGCTATCGGTAGGGGCAGGTGTTAAATCTGTAAACTGCGATGCAGAACCACTACAGGAAAATGGTGGTAATGCGAGAGAGAAGTTGGTGGCTGGTTTAGTGTAAATGGTAATGGATTTTGTTAATGAGTTAGAACAACCCGCTGCATTGTTTGCAGTAAGTGTAACATCGTAAACTCCAAAGTTGTTATAGGTATGAGTTGGATTACTTTCAATAGAAGATCCGCCATCACCAAATGCCCATGAAAATCCAAGTACCGGGCTCGTAGTACTGTTTGTTATGCTGATACCTTCTTGCTGGCAACCATTGGTTAGTGCGAAATCGAGTACCGGACCTGTTTGAATATTTGAAAGGTTAATGACTTTCTCTGAGACACAACCGGGAATAGAAGCTTGCAAAATAATTTCGCGGTTAGCATTTGTATTAAAAGTGGTAACCAGATTTTGAAGGTTGCTGGCATGGGTTGAGTTAACAATCCAATGCCAGACCGGATTACTGCCTACATCGTAGCTCGATGTATTTGTAAATGTGTACTCCTGATTGCTACAAATGGGATTGCTTACTGGTAAATTAAAATCAGCCACAGGCTTGTTGTAAATTCTTATCCATTCCGATGTTCTGTTCAAACAACCATTAGCGGCTGTAACTTCTAGTGCAACTTCAAATTGGCCGGCACTTGAATAGGTGTGATCTGGTTCTGCTACTGAAGAGATTTGACCATCACCAAAATTCCAGGAATATCCTGTAATACTGCCTACACTTTGTGAAGTGAAATCTACAAGATGCTGAGCACATGCACCATCTGTTAAAATGCTTATGTCTGGAGCTACCAGACCAACAACCTGAACATTTTTTACGCGAACAGATGTGCCTTGAGGAGTACTTACTTCTAATGCCATTGAATAATTGCCAGCGGTTGCATATTTTACTTGTGGGTTCGCTTCAAGAGAAGTTAAAGTGTTAGCTGAACAATTTTGTTGATAGTTAATATTATACACCTGACCGTTTGCCAGACTAATGGCCGCAATTGTCCAACGTGAATCATGCTTAGTAATTCCTAACCCAAACAAGTTGGCCGGTAACGCATCATCTATAGTGCCTTCTGAGGTAAAATCAGGATTGGCAGTAATATCGCTTCCGATTTCCACTTTAATTAATGTACCTTCTAATGTTACTACAAAAAGGAAATAATCTTCTCCTTCTCTTACAACCCGGAGTGTGCCTGGATTGATTACTGGAAGCGTTACAACTTGGGTGATGGCGGGTGTGGAAAAAAGTGATGCCCCAAAATCCAGCCGGTAAATATTTCCATTACCTAAATTAGTAGCAAAGGCGTACCACATGCCACAAACATTTATCAAATCGATACTACTTAAACTATTTGGGTTTGGCACTTCACTTGTTTGAATAATATCTGAAGCGCCCGGTGCGGATATAGCATTTCCCAGCCTAAGAATAATAAAATTATTTCCGGGCTGAGAGAGTATACAAATCCAACCCTGATTTACATCTCTGGCTACAGCCATTCCTGAATTAATATAACCCAATCCTGTAGCCAAAGTTGAAACTGAAATAGAGTTAGAAAGTTTATCTCCAAAAGAAAGTTTCAGCAACTCGCCATTCGTAGTATTATGCACAAGGCCAAACCAATCATTACCTTCTCTAAAGATTTTTACCTGACCGGGCCCGTTAAGTTTGTTAGACACATTGCCCAGGTTCTGAACCAGTGTTGGTGGCTGGTGGGTGCCATTTAAAAATTCAAGTCGATACAAAACATTACTATATGTTCCAGTTACGAACCCAAACCATTTTGATCCATCATATATAAAAGCAATATCGGGGCGGCCGTTGGCTGCGCTTAATGTATAACTTAAGTTGGCCGTGGGTGCTATATTGAAATCACCTGAGCAAAAGTCCCAACGATATGCACCGGTATCAGCTTCGTTCTTTAGTTGAATAGATTGATTGATGCAGGCCGTTGGCAAAACTGAGAAGTCACTAACAGGACATTGGCCATTTACTCTTGAGCCAAGTAAGATAAATCCCATTAATAAAAATCCGCGCAGCTTCATTTACAAAATCACAGAAAGTATTTTTTCTCTTTTAAAATTTTAGAAATCCCTTTATCCAATGGCAACAACTCCCTGTTAAGAATGCTTTTCATTTTAGAAGCATCAGGTTGCCTGCGAGTCATATCGCCTTCTTTAAGGGGCGGAAGGTAAACCAATTCTGATCTGGAACCGGTAAGCTCAATTATGGTTTGTGCCAATTGAAGAATGGTGTAATCCTTATCATTACCAATATTAATTACATCATTTACCATTAGGTTTTGTTCCAAAATCTTAATCATACAATCCACATTATCATCTACATAACAGAAGGTGCGGGTTTGCAAACCCTTGCCATAGATTGTAATAGGTGCATGACTAAGCGCTAAGCCAATAAATTTAGAAATCACAAAATCGGTACTCTGGCGAGGGCCGTACGTATTAAAAAATCTAAAAATGGTAAAGGAAAGCCCATACTCTTGCTGGTACGACCGACAAAATGCTTCGCCTACATTTTTTACTACTGCATAAGGTAATCTGGAATTTAACGGAGTTGTCTCCTCATTTTGCGGAAGTTCCACAGGCTCGCCATAAACCTCCGAAGAACTGGAAAAGAAAACCCGCTTCACACCGGTATTCTTACTGAGTTCGAGAATATTTTTAATACCACTAAGATCGTTAAGCACCTGAACCGGATTTTCCAACGTTCTCTTTACACCAACCACTGCCGCAAAGTGAAAGACATAATCAAACTGATAACTGGTCATAATAGCTGCGATGTCGTTGTAGTGGTTTACATCGCACTTAATAAATTTACAATTATCGTGTTGCGGTAGTTTTCTTAATTCGCCCGTAAGCAGGTTATCTACCAGCACAACAAAGTACGCTGAGTTTGTCAACAACTTTTCCGCTAGCGAACTACCAATAAAACCGGCCCCTCCGGTAATTAAAATCTTTGTCATAGTAACAGGTAAAGGATCAAAATTAAGAAAATCAA
>DPSB01000042.1:0-158 GCA_003537495.1 Cytophagales bacterium
CTCCTATGTTTGCCATGGGTTAATTCGTAAATGGGTCAATTCTCAATTAGCCAATTGATTCTGCCACAAAAATAACATTGTCAAATTGTCTAATTCACTCATTGGCTAATTTTCACCGTAGCCAAACTGTTTTAGTTTAAGTTTTTGCTTGCGCCAGT
>DPSB01000042.1:477-3097 GCA_003537495.1 Cytophagales bacterium
TTAAGTTTTTGCTTGCGCCAGTTGTCGGCCACTTTTACGTGTGTTTCCAGAAAAACCTTTTTGCCAAAAAAACTTTCTAACGATTTGCGGGCTTCTGTCCCCACTTTTTTAAGTGAGCTGCCGCCTTTACCTATAATGATTCCTTTCTGCGAATCGCGCTCTACATAAATGGTGGCGCGAATGCGAATGATTGTTTCCTCATCTTTAAACGCTTCAATGCCTACTTCGCTGCTGTACGGAATTTCCTGTTCGTAATTCAGAAATATTTTTTCCCGAATGATTTCAGATGCAAAGAAACGTTCGCTTCTGTCTGTCAGATCATCTTTCGGATAGTAACCGGGATGTTCCGGTAAAAACTTTTTAATAGTTGGTAATAATGTATCCAGGTTGGTTCCGGCTTTGGCCGATACGGGTATAATCTCCTTAGCAGGAATAAGTTTCCTCCAATACTCAATTTTATCTTCTACCTGCGAACCTTTAGCCAGGTCAATTTTATTTATTACAAGTATGATTGGCGTCTGGATTTTTTTAAGAAAGGCAAACAGATTATCGTCATACTTTTCTTCCAGTTCAACAATCAATAAGATAACATCCGCATCATCCAGCGATACCTTTACATAACTCATCATGGCTTGCTGCAATTCGTATTTGGGTTCCAGCAAGCCAGGCGTATCGGAATACACAATCTGAAAATCATCGCCATTTAAAATGCCCATAATGCGATGGCGTGTGGTTTGGGCTTTGGCGGTGATGATAGATAGATTTTCACCTACCAGTTTGTTCATTAAACTGCTTTTACCCACGTTGGGCTTGCCTACTATGCTAACGAAACCGGATTGGTGCATAACGTGAAAATAAAAAAAGCGACTCATTTAAAGTCGCTTCTTCTTTAGTAGCGGGGACAGGACTCGAACCTGTGACCTTTGGGTTATGAGCCCAACGAGCTACCAACTGCTCCACCCCGCGATATATTTTTATCAGAATCTGATTCTAGACTTCCAAACAGAACGTTTCCCTTCGATTTGGGAGTGCAAATGTACATTCACACCTTATAAAAACCAAATACCACTAAGGTTAATCTGAACTAAACTACGTTTTAGTAACTTGGAATTTTTACAAAATACAATGATTGTTGACTTACGAAGCGATACAGTAACTAAGCCCACCCCAGCCATGCATCAGGCGATGATGCAGGCCGAAGTAGGTGACGATGTTTTTGGCGAAGACCCCAGTGTAATAAACCTCGAAAAGAAATGCGCTGCCCTGTTGGGTATGGATGCGGCTGTGTTTTGCCCATCGGGCACCATGACCAACCAGATCGGGATAAAAATTAACACCCAACCTTACGATGAAGTGATCTGTTACAAGGGTTCGCACATTTACAAATACGAAGGTGGAGGTGTGGCAGGAAATAGTTTGGCCAGTGTGCGACTGCTGGATGGCGATCGTGGCAGAATTTCTGTTTCGGAAATAGAACAAAACATTAATAACATTAACGATGCACACCTGCCTATCACCTCGGTAGTATCGTTGGAAAACACGGTGGTGCGCGAAGCGGGTAGTTATTATACACTTGATCAGATTAAAACCATCAGCGAATTTGCACGCAGTAAAAATTTGAAAATGCATCTAGATGGTGCACGCTTATTCAATGCATTAGTTGAAACTAGAGATAATGCCGTTGAGTATGGAAAATACTTTGATACTATTTCCATTTGTTTGTCGAAAGGATTGGGTGCACCGGTTGGTTCAGTGTTGGTTTGTAAAAAAGAACTGGAACCTAAAGCGCGCAGAATGCGCAAAGCATTTGGTGGTGGTATGCGGCAAGCGGGTTTTCTGGCAGCCGCTGCCAGTTATGCACTCGATCAGCATGTAGTACGATTGAAAGAAGATCATGCACGTGCCCGTGTGTTGGGGAAAACATTAGCTAATCTATCGTGGGTAAAATCGGTAATGCCGGTTGATACCAACATTGTAATTTTTTCAGTTGCGAATACAACTACACCGGAGAAAGTTCTGGCTCAGTTGAATGAACATCAAATCAAAGCACTCAAGTTTGGTGCACAGGAAATCCGGTTGGTAACGCATTTGGATTTTACTGA
This sequence comes from Cytophagales bacterium, assembly GCA_003537495.1. GTDB lineage: Bacteria > Bacteroidota > Bacteroidia > Cytophagales > Cyclobacteriaceae > ELB16-189. The sequence continues at coordinate 2,580 of DPSB01000042.1, forward strand.
TAAAATGTTGGATAAAGCTGTTGAGGTGCTTACTAAAATTAAAGCCTAACTCATGGAAGACTTAGGCAAATCGTTTCCGGCTGCCGAAGGAATGGTAGAGGCTGAAGAAGGAGCCAAACCCAAACATACAAACGAGTTTTGTTTAAACTGCGGCACCAAGCTGGAGGATTTGTATTGCCATCATTGCGGCCAGAAAGATATTCCACGCAGGCGCACCATGGGCGAACTGATCGAAAATTTCATCGGTTCGTTTTACAGTTTTGAATCCAAGTTTTTTCGCACTGTTCGGTTTATACTCTTAAAGCCTGGCTTTCTTCCGCTGGAGTATACATCTGGTAAACGCGAAAGCTATTATCATCCGGCCCGTGCATATGTATTCATCAGCTTTGTTTTCTTCCTGTTGTTTTTTTCGTTACCCGATGGCGAGGAGGAAACAGAGAAACCTATGTCCAAAGCCGATACGGAAGAGTTTAATAAAGGGATGGAACAATGCGGAAGGGGTTGGATCAAGGCGGGTT
>DPSB01000235.1 GCA_003537495.1 Cytophagales bacterium
TCGAATCGTTCAAAAAATATTCGGTATCCGATATTAATAATCTTGCGGCACCTGAGATTAAAGACCAATTATTAAAGGCAGGTGTATGGCCAACTATTGTGCAGCGTCCGTTTGGCGTTATTGCCGATCCTGCGGCTACACCAAAAGCTATTCACATTTCAGCTTTCGATACACACCCACTTGCTCCAGATTACAGTGTATTGTTTAAAGGTCAGGATCAATACTTTCAGGTGGGTATTGATGTGTTAAAGAAATTAACTTCAGGCACCGTGCATGTAAACACACATGCCACCAGCGAAATTTCAACTGTATTCTCGCAGGCTAAAGGTGTTGACTTAAATAAATTTTCGGGTCCGCATCCGGCAGGTTGTGTGGGTGTTCAGATTCACCACATCGATCCAATTAACAAAGGTGACATAGTATGGACGATTGGTCCGCTTGGTGTTATTCAAATTGGTAAACTCTTTTTGAATGGCGTTTACGATACCTCTCGCTTATTAGCAGTGGCTGGTTCAGAAGTTAAGAATCCGCAATACTATAAAACCTATACTGGTGCTTCGGTTAAGAAATTCATTGAAGGCAATCTCAATCAGGAACACGTTCGGGTAATTTCGGGTAACCCGCTTACCGGAACAGCTATCGGTAAAGATGGCCACGTAGGTTTCTTCGACCACCACTTGTCGGTTTTGCCCGAGGGTGATTACTATGAGTTTTTAGGTTGGATTACACCATCTGCGAAGAAGATTAGTTTTCATCGCGCATTAGGTTTGCTTTCATTTCTTTCGCCAAACAAAGAACGTGTAGCCGATACCAATACACATGGCGAACCACGCGCGTTTGTACAGACAGGTGTTTTTGAACAAGTAACACCTATGGATGTACTGCCCACGCATTTGTTAAAAAGCATTCTGGCAGAAGACATTGATGAGATGGAAGCCCTTGGTATTTATGAAGTAATAGAAGAAGACCTTGCGTTGTGCGAGTTTGTGGATGTATCCAAGCACAAAGTACAAGAGATTTTACGCGAAGGACTTGAATTAGTACAAAACAGTTAATTCAGTTGTAATGAAGTTTTTGAGAAATCAGCTTGATAAAGTAAAGCACAGTTTTGAAAAAGGCGGTAAGCTGGAAAAGTATTATTATGCATATGAAGCATTGGATACTTTTATGTTTGCACCAAACACTACTAACGATGTAAAGGGTTCGCAAATTCGCGATGCTGTTGATCTGAAGCGTTTGATGATGACCGTAATCATCGCCATGGTGCCTTGTTTGCTATTTGGAATTTATAACGTAGGCCATCAACACTTTCTGGCCATAGGCCAAACCGGTGCAACACTGGGCGAAAAAATTGGAATTGGATTGTGGCAGGTATTACCCATTGTAGTTGTTTCGTATGGTGTTGGTTTAGGAATTGAATTTGTGTTTTCTATTCTGCGCAAGCACCCGGTAAATGAAGGCTTCTTGGTTACCGGTATGCTTATTCCATTGGTAATGCCGCCTGATATTCCGCTTTGGCAAGTAGGTGTAGCTACTGCGTTTGCGGTAATTATTGGCAAAGAAGCCTTTGGTGGTACCGGTATGAATGTGGTGAATGTGGCTTTAACAGCACGCGCCTTCTTATACTTTGCTTACCCAACCGATATTTCAGGGGGAGTTTGGACTTACTTGGGCGATGCACAAGCTATAGCCGGATATTCAGGAGCAACACCTTTGGCAATTGCTGGTGATGCTGTATCTACCGGAGAAAATGTAGTGGCTTCGCTTAATACATTTGGTGCGGGTTGGAATGAAGGAGTATTCACCCTTCAGAATCTCTTTATAGGGTTGCGCCCAGGTTCAGTAGGAGAAACCTCCACTTTGATGTGCCTGATTGGCGCGTTGATTTTGATTATAACCGGAACCGGTAGCTGGAAGATTATAGTTAGTGTTTTTGGTGGTGCTTACGCGATGGGCCTATTGTTAAACCTGGTTGGAAGTAATGCTTACACACAAATGCCTGCGCACTACCATTTAATAATTGGTGGTTTAGCATTTGGTGCAGTGTTTATGGCAACCGATCCGGTAACAGCCGCACAAACCGAAACCGGTAAATGGGTATATGGATTTTTGATTGGATTATTTACTGTACTGATTCGGGTGTTTAACCCAGCCTATCCCGAAGGTATTATGCTGGCGATATTGTTCATGAACGTATTCGCCCCGCTGATTGATTATTTTGTAGTGAGTGCAAACAAAAAACGGAGATTACAACGTGCGACAGTCTAACCTTTACATCGTATTATTTGCAGCAGGCCTTACGGTGGTATGTGCCGGGTTGCTTGCCTTTGCTTCACAGGCGTTAAAACCTCAACAGGATGCCAACGTAGAATTGGAGCGAAAATCCAATATTCTTTCTACCGTACTTACCCTTGAAGAAGGAGCCAGTGTTGAAAAAATTTACAACACGCGCATCCGCGAAATAGTAATTGACTATAACGGGAATGTAGTGGATAAAAAACCGACAGATATCAATTTGGGTTCTGAGTATAGAAAAAATCCACAAGATAGATTGTTACCAGTATTTGAAGTTCGCAGTGAATCAGACCCTGAAAAGATTGAGAATGCAGTATTACCCGTATTTGGTTTCGGACTTTGGAATACAATAGCTGGTTACGTTGCTCTTGAGTCTGATTTCAATACAATTAAAGGTGTTAACTACTCACACGTAGGTGAAACGCCAGGGCTTGGAGCTCGTATTTCATCGGCTGATATTCAGGATCGGTATAAAGGGAAGCAGATTTTTGAAGGTGATAATATTGTATCGGTAGTGATGCAGAAAGGTGAGGGTATGGATTACACAAGCGATCCGCACAAAGTAGATGGCATGTCAGGCGCAACGCTAACCGCTAAGGGAGTTAACAATATGCTGAAAGATTATTTTCAGTGTTATGATAAATACATTAAAAAGAATCGTTCAACCAATCAACAGGCAAGTCTATGAGCACCGCAGTTGCAGAAGTAGCAGAGGTTAAAAAGTCGGAGCCCCTGTTTTCTAAAAAGAACAAGAAGCTAATTACTAATCCACTGGATATTGATAATCCAGTTACTGTACAGGTATTGGGTATTTGTTCTGCCTTGGCAGTAACAACTCAAATGAAACCTGCCTTGGTAATGGCCATTGCGCTAACCGTTGTAACGGCAAGTTCAAACTTTATCATTTCCATTATGCGAAACTCAATTCCGGGTCGCATTCGTATCATCGTTCAATTGGCGGTGGTATCATTGTGGGTTATTCTGGTAGATCAGTTATTGAAAGCGTATGTGTACGATGTTTGGAAACAGCTTTCCGTATTTATTGGGTTGATTATTACCAATTGTATTGTAATGGGTCGCTTAGAAGCCTATGCTATGGGCAATAAGCCTGGGCCTGCGTTATTAGATGGTTTGGGTAATGGATTTGGTTATGGATTAATTCTTTTAATAGTAGCCTTCTTCCGCGAACTTTTAGGCGGTGGTTCCATTTTTGGATTTAAAGTTTTTGAGGCAATGGGTATTACTTATCAAGGTAACGGGTTAATGTTATTGCCTGCCGGAGCCTGCGTAATTGTTGGAGTTGTAATCTGGGTACAACGGTCGCTTAACGGCTACCGCGAAACTCATTAAACATAAGTTATTATGGATTTACTTAACCTTGGTGTTCGTTCGATTTTTGTCGACAATATGATTTTCGCCTATTTCTTAGGCATGTGTTCTTTCCTGGCTATCTCCAAAAAAGTAAAAACTGCTTTTGGATTAGGTATGGCGGTAGTATTTGTGTTGGGTGTAACCGTTCCGCTCAACTGGTTAATACAGGAGTATGTATTAAATGCTGGTGCTTTGGCTTGGTTGGGTTCTGACTTTGCCACTATGGATCTAGGGTTCTTGCAATTCATTGTATTCATCTCTGTAATTGCTGCCGTGGTTCAATTAACTGAAATGGCGGTTGAGAAATTCTCACCAGCCTTATACGGTTCGTTGGGTATCTTCCTTCCATTGATTGCAGTTAACTGTGCCATTCTTGGTGGCGCGTTGTTCATGGTTGGTAAAAATCCTCCGTTCAACTTTGCTCAATCTGTTGTGTATGGTGTAGGTTCAGGAATTGGTTGGATGCTTGCAATTGTAGCATTGGCCGGTGTGCGTGAGAAAATGAAATACTCAAATGTACCAGCCCCTTTAAGAGGGTTGGGAATCACGTTTATTCTGGTGGGCTTAATGTCACTGGGCTTTTTGAGCTTCTTGGGCTTCGCCCTGTAAACGGTTTAACAAAAAGAAAATCGTAAGGCTTCCGAACCAATCGGAGGCCTTTTTACTTTTGTGGATATGAAGAACAATTTGAGAAAAGTAGCCCGCTATTTTTTTAGCGGAATGTTATTTATAGTTCCGTTGCTGGCAACCGGTTATTTTGTATTCTGGTCGTTTGCGCAGCTGGATGGGTTGTTGGAGTTGCCTTACCCCGGCCTGGGCTTCCTCATTATTTTTGGAGTGATAACACTCTTTGGATATTTCATTTCCACATTCGCGCTTAACACATTTACCGATTGGCTGGATCACATCATTAACCGAATACCTTTTGTTAAATTGATCTACTCGTCTATCAAAGATTTGATTGGTGCTTTTGTGGGTGATAAGCGCAAGTTCGATAAACCGGTATTGGTTACTATCAATAAAGAGAACACGTTGCACCAGATTGGATTTGTTACACAGGAAGATCTTACTGAGTTGGGATTAACGGATATGGTGGCCGTTTACTTTCCGCATTCGTATGCTTTTTCTGGAAATCACTTTCTGGTTCCGAAGGCCAGCATTAAGCCTTTAAATATTTCAGGACCTGTTGCGATGAAGTTTATCGTGTCCGGAGGTATTTCGGGATTTAAGGAACAGTAATTAATTGATCACACCCGATCCAATCAACTCCTCATTTTCATACCATGCAACAAACTGACCCGGTGTTACTCCGCGTTGTGGCTTATCGAAAATAATAAACAAACCATCTTCTCTTTTAAAGAGCGTACATGGTTCTAACGGCTGGCGATACCGGATTCTGGCCATGTATTTTTTTGATTCACCCACATTCAACTTCAAGTCTTCGCGAATCCAATGTTCATCGGCTGGCGGAACAAATAAACCTTTGCGATACAACCCGGGGTGATCATCGCCACTGCCGGTGTAGATGATATTCTTATCGGTATCGGTGCCAATTACAAACAATGGTTTTTCATAACCACCAATGTTTAAACCTCTGCGTTGGCCAATAGTGTAGAAGT
>DPSB01000508.1 GCA_003537495.1 Cytophagales bacterium
GTTTGAAGAATATTCAAAAGACAACGTTCACGTATTTTATAAAGATCAGGTTCTGAAAGGTGCTGATCCGGCAACATTTACATACGACTATGCATCAAGCATCGCTTCCGATAGAAAGTTAAAGTTTAAGGATGGGGAGGTGATTAAGTAACTGAAACAACCAATTATTTAAATTCCCATAGAAATTCAAATAAGAAAAGATCATTGAATGGAAGGGTCATATACCCAAAAAGCATTTGACCAATGCGCTTGACTTGATCCATTTTCCATAACTAGACCGAAACCAACATATCCCCTATCCCTATAAGAAAAGGATATTGCTCCTCTAATTACGCTTGACCCTTGAAAATTCTCAATACGGACTCGCTGATTTGTTGATACATCTAACTTAAAAAATTCACGTTCATTATAAAATGATCCCTCACCTATGTAAGCATAGCCTTGAGCAACAAAACAAATTCCATTATACTCCTTCTTTGAAAAGGGGATGCTATACAAATATGTCCAGATTGAGGGTGCTTCACGATTTACCCTATATAAATGATAAGAGTTAATTTGACTTCTTACTATATCCAGAATATAGACTTCTCCATTCATTTCGAAATGATTATCAGATTCTCTTCCAATGTGAATATCCGCTGGTATTCCTAAAAACTTCCAACCAGTCTCTTCTGTAAAGTTCCAAACCCCAGTACTCCAGCCTGCTAGTAAATAACCTAGTCCATCAAGAGACGTAGATATAGGGGCAGTTGAACTTGCTAAGGAAAAATTATGAGTTTTTTTCCATTGACCGTTCAATGTGTTATAGGACCAAAAGTCATCAATCCCTCCACTTCCTGTTCCTAGCCCGTAATAAATTATGTTCCCTAAAGAAAATCCTACTCCTCCTCTCCTACCTATGCCTGGAAAATCTGGTAACTGCAACCAAGAATCATCGGAGAAATCATAACGCCAAACTTCTTTAGAATAAGTTGATGAGGTCTCGCCTCCAACAATGTACAGAAAGTCTCCAATAATTGTACTAAAGGCTTCTAATCGAGGCGAACCTGGAAAATCATTTAATCTCTTCCATCTTGATTTAAGTTTTATTTTGCTGCTAGCAAATGCTACTTGTTCATTGATTGAAACCTGAAGATTTACATCTCCTTGTTCCATGGTATAAGGCAATTTCACCTTTATTTCTGTTTCACTTTCGATTAAGACTGTTGCCTCATATTTTCCTATTATTACGATATTACCCGAATTCAGAAATCCGTTACCTTTAATTACTATTTCAGTTTCTCCTATAAACCCTTCCTTTGGTTGAAAGTCGGATATCATATGTCCATCAATTTCAAATTCCTCACTTGCTTGAACGGTTGATTCTCCACTTTTTACAATTAATGGCACCATTCCAGATCTCGCAAATTTATTTGGCAAAGAGAATACAATTTCATTTTCATTCGTTGAAATGACCTCACCGACATCTGCGCCAAGAAAAATCTTAATTCGATGCTTTGCTAGTGAAAAATTTGATCCAGTAATAGTGATTATATCATTAGGGCCTCCTTTTTTAGGGAAAAAATTAACTACAGATGGAAATGGGGTTTCTTTGCCTTCGAATTCCATTATATCCCCAAGAACTAAAGAACCTTGATTCTCCGCAAATGGTCTCACGTTGTATTTGGCTCCGGCTTTTAAATCGGTATTTATTTCTAATGAAAATTCTCCCTTCTCGGCATCATCCTCAATTTGCTTAAGAAAAAAATTCGAAGAATCTAAAACAGTCCCTTCCCACCACAAGAAGCCATATCTAGAAACAGGTATATTGCCTAATGTTTTGAACTCAGCAATAAATCGTATTCCATCAGTTACTGAAACTACCTCCTTCATTACCAAAAAAGGGTATTGTCTAGATGTAAGTTCCGGCTCATGACAACTAATGAGAGCAATTAAGAAAAATATCTGAACCTTCTTCATAGAGTTATCAAAAAGTAAATCCAAATAAAAAATCTATTGAGTTTTGCATCAATTTGTTATCGCTTGGCGTCAAAGTACGGCAATACCTAAATTCGGTAGAGATTGTCTTTTTATATGTCAAATTGTATTGAAATCCAAGACCTAAGCAATACCCAATAGAATAGTCTGACAATAATTTATATTGGACAGGTTTATCGATGATAATTACATTATTCTCAATTCTTGTACGATAAATAGAACTTGTATTTTTGATATTATAAGAAAAATTTGGCCCAACATTAAAAAAAGGCCTCCAGATTACAGTTGGCAATGTATACCTAATAGAAACTGGTGATTGCACTGTTAGCAGAGTTATAAAAACATCCGTATCACCATCAATATTAGATTGGGCAGCAACAAAATTATTATTGTTGATTGTAATTTCTGAGCGGAGGGAAAAATGTGTCATTCGAACCGGTATATCTGCAAAAATGCCAACAAAGGCCGAATTTGATGAAGGTATAGGAATATTTGACATCAACTCATTTCTAAAGTCAGCAGATTTAACTAAGTTAAGTTGCCTGAACCCAACTAATAACCCAAATTTTTTATAAGGAAATGGTCGTGCTTTGCAAACGTTATAAT
>DPSB01000426.1:0-2895 GCA_003537495.1 Cytophagales bacterium
ATCCAGAAAGTTATGGCCCCATTCACCACCTATTCCATGCAGGCCGTTAATTACTTTGCCGTCCACCACCACACCACCACCTACTCCGGTTCCCATAATTACGCCAAATACAACTTTTGCATCAGGGTACTTTTCATAAGCAGCTCCCATATTGGCTTCTGCCAATGCAAAACAATTGGCATCGTTGGCCATAGCCAACTCAACACCTAAAAGTTTTTCAAGATCTGCTTTAACGGGTTTACCATTGAGGCTTGTGGAGTTGCAGTTCTTCATCAACCCGCTACCCGGATCGACTGTGCCAGGAGTGGCAATGCCGATTCTTTTTGGTTTATACCCCATCGAGGCTTCCATCTTATCCACCGATTTTTTGATCTGGCTCAAAATGTGGTCGTAGCCCTTATGACCTTCTGTTGGCAGGCGGTCTCGAAAAAGCACTTGCGGGTCTGTTGATGATTTTAATACGGCACCCTCCACTTTAGTGCCACCTAAATCAATGCCCCATAAATTATTCATCGGTAGATTATGAATTTATTTGTGCTTATACACCACTGCTTCCCAAGGCCTCAGTGTTTGAAAAGCGTCATCGGCATAGTTACCGATTATCTTAACCTTTTCGGCAGCGTGTACTTCTTCGGGTAATTTAGTAACCTGATCAGAAAAATTAAGAACAATCAGCATTTTTTCTTGAGCCCATTCGCGGTTGTAAGCAAAAAGATTGGGTGCGGTTTCAATTGGATGGTACGTGCCATATGAAAACACCGCATTCGCCTTGCGTAGGGTAGTTAATGACCTGAAATAATTTAATGTAGATGCCTCGCGTCCTTCTTGTTCTTCCACATTTAACCATGCGTGATTTTTATTTACCGGCATCCAAGGTTCACCGGAAGTATAGCCTGCATGTTTACTGGTATCCCATTGCATGGGTGTACGGGCATTATCGCGACCAGCATAGTTAACAGCTTTCAGAAACGCAGTCTCAGAAGTACCTTGCGCAGATGCTACCGCCCAACCATTTAATGTTTCAATATCTTTTGATTGAGAAACGGAATCCAATATGGTATTTGTCATGCCGATTTCATCGCCCATGTAAATGAAGGGTGTGCCGCGCATGGTTAACAATAAAGTTAACAACAGCTTGGCGGATTGCTCCCGGTATTGTCCATCATTACCCCACCGCGAGACCATCCTTGGAAAATCGTGGTTACCCAGAAACCAACTGCCCCACCCACGATCGGCAAAAGTATTGTTCCATGTTTTGAAAACCCGTTTAAAATCTTTCATCGCCCAAGGCACGGGATCGAAGCGACCTCCCGGCCCCTGATCCATAAACATGTGGCCAAAATGAAAGATCATGTTCAGGCCACGTTTCTCATCCAGGTAATCAAGCGCATTAGCTGGAGTTATTCCGGGCCCTTCGCCTACGGTTACAACATCGTATTTGTTCCAAAGCTTTTCGCGGGCTTCGCCAATAAATTCGCGCAAGCGCGGACCATTGGAATAGTACTTGCGAATGGTCTCGTTAAAGTCGTTGGTATCTGTATCCGGAAAATCAATCCGTTTAGAAATTGCTGAGATTACATCTAATCGAAGTCCATCTACACCTTTATCTAACCAGAATTTCATAAGCTGATGAACCTCTGATCGAAGTTGTGCATTTTCCCAATTAAGATCGGGTTGCTTACGCGAAAACAAGTGCAGGTAATATTCATCTGTTGCGGCATCTTTTTCCCACGCACTGCCACCAAAAAAAGAAGGCCAGTTGTTGGGTGGCTGATCCCCATTACCCGGTTTCCAAAAGTAATAATCGCGGTAAGGATTTGTCTTGGATTGCCGTGATTGCTGAAACCATTCATGCTCATCGGATGAATGATTCAATACCAAATCAATAATCAATTTCAGGTTACGCTGATGAAGCCGGGTAAGCAATTCATCAAAATCGGCCATGGAGCCAAACTCGGGCTGGATAGCGTAGTAATCACTTATATCGTAGCCACCATCATCGTTGGGTGATTTAAAGATCGGGTTTAACCAAACTGCATCAACACCCAGGCTTTTGATATAATCTAATTTTTGGATTACCCCGCGCAGGTCACCCACTCCATCAGCATCGGAGTCTTTAAAACTACGTGGGTAAATCTGATACACGATGGCTTCTTTCCACCACATAAAGTTTGTCAGGATTGTAAATCAGTAAGGAATTGTTCTGGGTTCGCTATTCGAATGGAGAATTCATCTGCCAGGATCAAGAGATCAGGGTCTCGTGTAATTATTATATCCGCCTTTCCATCTACGGCAAGGTTAAGAAATTTGTTATCACTTTCATCACGACAGATGGATGTATTTGAAATTACATTAACTAACTCGCCTTTATCAAGCAGTAAAGCCAATATTTCGAATCTGTCTTGAAGGGTAATGAATTTCTCGAATTTAGATTTTTGCAAAACTATTTCAAGTTCAGCAAGTTGATCAATTGAAAGAAGAGGCTTATGATTTTCTAAAACTATTTTAAAAACTCTACGGGATTTACCATCGGGCTTTAACAAAGCACTTACGATCACGCTGGTATCTAATACAACTCGTTTCAATCAGGAGATTTCATTGAGAAGATTATTTATTTCGGTTTCTGTCAATTTTTGAGTTTTCGTTCGACTATCTATTCTCTTTAAAATTTCATCAACCGAGTTAGCCTTACCCGCCATTAATGCGGCTATTATCAATGTTTTGAATTTCTCAACATTGGACATCGAATCTAAAATTGATGCCACCTGATCGGGTACTTCTAATGTTATTGTTCGCATTTCCAAATATCAATCTTTACGATCAAATTTTAAAGTGTTTTTATGGAAAGTCAACCATGAGTGCCAGAACTCCTGATACCCCTGAACAGACTTTAAT
>DPSB01000426.1:3134-4713 GCA_003537495.1 Cytophagales bacterium
AACAGACTTTAATTGCGAACCCTGTAACGGTCCTTCCACACACCTACCCTGCCAATCCCAGGTTGAAGAAGTCTGCACATCTTTCAATGCACTTTCTTCAATTTCAAAATGCAGCGTATCACGATTCCACACATGAAAAGAAATGCTATCGGGTTGCAGCGCAATTAAAACTGGTGTTTCGCCAACAGCATCATTTACTACTTTTTGTTGAAGCAGATCATTCCAATCGTAAGCTTTGGCTGTTTCACCTTGCTGTATTCCTACCACCCAAGATTTTTCCTGCCATGATAAACTATCGCGTTTCTCAAGGCTGCTCTCCATTGTGCCTTCATCGTATTTATCAAGCACAGCATAAGCATCTTTAAAGATACTATCTGGTTGCAGCACTAATGTATTGGGATGTTGATCAAGCCAGGCGCGCAAACTCATTTGCTCCGAAGATAATTCTTCCAACATAGTTCCCTTAAGTGGCCCAACAATAGCTTCACCATTTGCCTGACGCCACCAGCTTTTTGTTCGCGCATCTTCAAACATTGCGTTGAAGTGATCCATACCCACCAGTCTGAAATTTTCCAGTTCACCGTTTACCTGTGGTTTAAAAGCCCGACCCGTACGACACACCGTACAATAGGTAATCATCACGGGTTCTCCACCTATGGTATCGCGCACCTGGTGGTGGTAGCCAATAACTTCAATGGGATATGCGCGTGCCTGCTGGTTTACCACTACACCCAACACCAGTTTATCTTTGTCAACTTTGCTTTCAGATGCATTTAGAAAAGTGATGGTACGTGGTTGTTTAAACATGGCATCGGCCCGCATGCGATGATTAACCTGATAATACACCATGAGGTATAAAAGAAACAAAGCAATCAACGTAACCCGTTGACTGGTGGAGCCCGAAAAAATAAATTTATAAACCGGATACACTACCAGCAGTAGCCCGATAAGCCGCAGGTAAACCAGATTATTTACAAGCCAATAAGCAAGGTTAATAGATTCCTCGCGCTGACTTCCCGGAAACGGCATGATGTAATAAATACTTGCCACTTCGAACCCCACTAGTACGAGAATTCCTGAAATTAAAAGTGCGTATGGTATAAAATTTTTCATCTATTCAAATCTGATTACTTCGGCCAAGGCCTGTTCTGCTATTTGTGTTTGCTTAGTCTTTTCTTCGTTGCTCCAATTAAATTCAGATGCAAAGTACGCGATTACAGCCTGCAAATTGCGTATCATTTTAGGGTGATTAAAATACAAAAGCCCGCTTCTGCGATTTATAAAATCCAATGGTGTAATGGCCATTTCATGTTGAACGGCAAACCAGGCTTTGGCTAACACTAAATCTTGTTCAGGCTCACCGGTTTGATGTTGCTCCAAATAGTCAACAATCGTCTTCGACTGCGTACCATATAAGTGAACCAGGTTGGTTGCTTCATTACCACGCTGATTAAGGGTTCCCAATTTACCAGCCAACTCAGCCTCTAACTTTTTTACTTCTGAATACTCGGTAAAATCACCACCCGGCAAAATCATTTTATCGGTAGTGCAAGATTTCAGGTCAGAATCTTCAAACTGT
>DPSB01000342.1 GCA_003537495.1 Cytophagales bacterium
AAAAGATGGCGGATGAAGCGAAGGCTAAGCAAGTGCAGATTGCTGAAGGAGAAAAGAAGGATAAAAAATAGATGAAGGGTGGAGGATTTCTGAAACAATCACAAGATTCCTTGACCAAGAATAGGGAATTACGTCAGGAAGCGATTAAGCTTTCGATGAAAAATAGTTTGAGTGGGGTTAGATATAAAGGGAATTCTCAATCTTTATCAATCAACGATCCGATCATGACAGTCTCAGCAAGGGCAATGTTAAGAGATGAAGTAAGGCGCGAAAACCGAAACTCCTTAATAAAGTCTCTTTCCATAATTGTGGTAATAATTGATAGTTCTATCAAATATTAATAAGCTCTGATAAATTACTTTGTCATCTCATTAATATAATCCGGAACAGTCGGCTCGCCTTTAAAGAAATCATTTCCTTTTCCTTGCGATAAAGCCCAACGGTCGATCCAGGAGATTCCCCACTTGCCAAACCTGGTAATCTCAGTTTCGTAGGCTTTGTCCTGCAAGGCTTCCCCCAAGGAGATAAATGCATATCCATTACGTTTATAAACTTCAGCAAGTTTACCGATGTAATGAGAATTAAGTAGGTTCGCATGAAGTAAAAGAGTGTGATGAATGTTTCTTCCGAATAATGCCACTGATAGCGTTTCGTAGTAGTGCAACATTTTTTCCATGTAAGCCAGGTAATCGGTTCCGATCTTATTCATCAACACATTGTCTTTTTTTACATAAGCCCGGTGGTAGGCGAGGGCGAAAAGATAATCCGCATTATCAATCGTAACGGGCGCAATTGTATACTGATGCGCTTTTAAAAACTGTTCGAGTGAATCTGATTTTGCCTTTGTATCGCCAGCGTGTAGGTACGGGTGCCGGAAATACTGCAACGGTTTATTTCGGACAGCCAGTAGTTTGCGCGTTTGTACTTCACCTTTCAGAATTTCTTTACCGTATGTGTTGAGGGAAGCAATGTTGTAATCGAGATGAGAATAGGTATGGTTACCCAACTCAAGATTTGCATCGACCCATTGTTTAAGTAAGCTAACCTGAAATGGATTTACATTCGCATCTGTAAAAAGTTTGAACTCATTCACAAAGCCAATGGCTGGTACTTTGTGTTCAGTCAGTTTGTTGAGCAGGTTGGTGGTGATTTCTCGTTGAAAAGCTGAATCTGAAATACTATAACTCACCACCGGCAAATCATCAATTGTAAAGCATACTTTTTTCTGCGCGAACGAAGGTGTAACACAAACGACTAGCGCTAAGATTAATTTAAACATATTTCGATTTAAGAATGTCTAATAAAAGAAAACCTCATCTACAAAGAACCAACCTTTTTGACCTTTACCACCATGCCATAGCGGAAGTTTACTGATGGGTTTAGCTATAATTTTATAATAGGTATGATTAGAGGTTTCCCAATTAACAGTTATAAAGCTCATGTGTGGTGTGCGATATCCTTTAGGTTCGCTGAATTTCTGCGTCATCAATAATTTAAGTTTGTCCTTACTGTCGCCACCCCAAACCTGTATTTCGGTGGGTGGAAATATATAAGCGCCCAGGTTATCGCCATAACTCAATACAACTTTGGTAAGGTCAGGTGGTTTGGCTCCGAAATCAAATCCGGCTTCGAAATTATTATCTCTGAAACCAAGCCAGGCGGGCTCTTTAAAAATATCCACAAACCCTTTACGCCCATCGGTTAACGAAGTTGTGCCTTCGCCCCGGTATTGTTTATCGGCTGGTGAAAGCAATTCCGTTTGTAAGGGTTTGTAGCCTTCCTGATAAATGCTGGACTCAAACAACGGACTGCAATACCAACCGGGTTTACAAGCTATCGCTTTCAAATTTACAGTCTCCACAATGGTAATGGGTTCTTCATAGACATGACCGTTTAGGCTATCAGGTTGGGTGCCATCTAATGTATAGCGAATGGTCACTCCGGGCATGGTATGTTTTAATTCAATCTTGTCAGTGGCTTTTAGAATTCCTTCATTTACCAGAATAGGTTTGCTCAAGGCCAGTATACTTTCATCTGTAAAGAGATTGTGCACGAACGTGATGTGCGGATAAGTTTTTTCAAGTTCAACTTTATCAGAAGTATCAATGGCTGTATTCCAGATGTAAACCGTTTTTAGTTGTGGTAAGGTTAAAATTGATTTTAATGATTCGGTTGTTACTTGTGTTCCGGAAAGTGAAATTGATTTTAGGTTTTTGCATGAAATAAGATTTTCAAATCCTGAACCACTTATGTTAGTCGAGTTAAGATTCAATATTTCAAGATTGCTAAACTTTGAAAGTAATTTCAGATCAGCATCCGTAACCGGCATTTTAGAGAGACTTAACGAAACCAATTGCGTTCCAATTTGCTTCAACTCTTCCAACGATTTGCTTTCAAAATATTCCTTCACAAAAAAGTCTGCCTGTAAAGCCGGACTATTGATGTGTAACGGAAACACCGTTCGAAATGGTGTATTCAATTTTTCAACTACATCTGCGGAAGCAGCCTTGAACGTATAGGCAGGTGCAACTTTAGTGAACGAAGTATTTTGCATGGCCAACAAAACAAGCGAATCGTCTGTTGCGTAGTCGCTCAGTTTTTTATCAAAGTCGGCACCCGATTTTATCCACGCTTTTAATAACTGAATCTCCGGTTGAGTTAATTGTGGTTTGCCATCAGGCGGCATGTGGTCATCGTGTTTCAATGGCAAATGAATAAACTGAATCATCCTGCTGGAATCAGGATTGCCTGGTATAAACGCAGCTCCGCTTTCGCCACCTTGTTTAAATTTATCGGCAACAATCATTATCAGTTTCCCCTTCGCTTTCTGTTCGTTGTGGCAAGAGAAACATTTGTTTTCCAACACGGGCATCACAGTAAGTTGATATAACGAAACAGTTTCCGGATCAAGTTCGGGTTGTGTTTTTTGCAATGGCTCCCAGATAAAATTTTCACCATGTGTAAGTCCGGCACCAGTGTGACCTACAAACACAACCACACCCAATAATAAAACAATGCTGGCATGTTTTAAGGCAATAATTTCTGAAGAAGATTGATAAAACAACAACACTACATAACTCAACCATGCCAGAATAAGTCCACTTACTTTGTGTTGTTGTAAGCTGTCGGCACCATAATCACCACCAATCGCTAAAAGCAAACCGAACAAGGCTGTAAAGGCAGCGCTGAGTGTTATAAATAAAAGTAAGTATGTAATCAGCAGCACAAATTGTTTGCTCTTGAATTGCCCTCGCAGCAGCAACAACAAAACCGCCAGCACGATAATCCCAATGGGAACGTGTAATAATAACGGATGCAACCTTCCGGTAATTTGCAACCATACCGGCAATTCGATTCTGCTTTCGAAAGCAAAGATAAATGTGGTAAGAAAGAGAATGAATAGCGTAAGGCTTTTCAGTAAACCAATAGGTTGTTGATTGAAGGATGCGTCTTGCTTCACCTGTAAAGTATTAAGCGATTAAACCCGGCACCACATTGCCGGCTACATCGGTAAGTCTGTAATACCGGCCCAAGTGTTTGTAGGTAAGCTGTTCATGATTCATTCCCATCAGGTGCAAAGCCGTAGCATGGAAATCATTTACATGAACCGGATCGCGTACAATGTTGTATCCGAATTCGTCAGTTTCGCCATAGGTGGTTCCAGCTTTTACACCACCACCAGCCATCCACATGGTATAACAACGCGGGTGGTGATCACGACCATAGTTATCTTTCGAAAGGTCACCCTGACAATAGTTCGTACGACCAAACTCGGTTCCCCAGATCACTAACGTTTCATCTAACAAG
>DPSB01000184.1 GCA_003537495.1 Cytophagales bacterium
TCTTCCGATCTCAGCGATGCCATTTTTGCATTGGCAATTACACTGTTGTTGATCTCCACTTCACCGCCTACCAACTTCGAACAGGTGAAACGATTTGCCTATGAGCTGTTCCCATTTCTGGCATGTATTACGTTAATCATGCTTATCTGGCACGAGCACTTTCAATTTTATTTGCGCTATGGCTTACGCAACAATAAAATGATTGTACTTAACACGTTGTTTCTCGCCATTGTATTATTCTATGTGTATCCGTTAAAGTTTCTTACAAAAATTATTATTCTATTTCCCATCGGGTATTTATTGGGCGACCAAACCCTGCTCAACG
Source organism: Cytophagales bacterium (assembly GCA_003537495.1). Classification (GTDB taxonomy): domain Bacteria; phylum Bacteroidota; class Bacteroidia; order Cytophagales; family Cyclobacteriaceae; genus ELB16-189. Next base: position 326 of record DPSB01000184.1, read on the forward strand.
ACTTGAAAACCATGATTCGCGCACAAGACATGGCCCAACTCATGATTATCTATGGCATAGGCGCTACGTTTGTTTTTCTGGTGCTGATGCAGATGTACCGTTATGCCCTGAGCAAAGCCGATGAATTAGGCTTAAGCGAACTCGAAAAATTTGATACCCAAACCAGCATCCGTACCAATTTATTAATGGCTCTGGTGCCAATGGCCTCGGTTATCTTCTCCATTATTTTTATTAACAGTTGGCTCGCTGGCCCGGTAGCTGGGTTTATCTATTTCTTGTACACGCCCATTATGTTTGCACACGGCAAACGTTCTGATAAAAAACGAATGGCGTTGATTGAATCGTTGAAGCAACCTGAACTTGAAAACAATTAATCATGACTATTGATCCCAAATACAAACCCGTTCTGCTGGAAGCACTAGAGGATATGATGTATAAACTTTCGCTGCAACTGGAGCCGCACAAAGGCAAACCACTAACAGGCGAGCGTAAACAATAAACCGCCAAACAAAATGCTGTGGAAGAGTTACAGCATATTGTTTCTGCTGCAGAGTAAAAAAATAATCAATTGATACCTCATCGAAGTCAGGTTTTACAACCTGACTTTCTTTTTCAGAATAATCAATCAATAGTTAAAGCAGGGCTCAAAAATTACCTATGAAATGTCATTCCGGAAGAGCATGATCATGTTTGATTGAAATCGTATCCTCCTAAACTTATGATGAGCTAATTTGAAGAATAGCGAATTCCGGAATCCCGATTATGGGGTAAAAAGTTGCTTCGGATGCTTTCTAAAAAACAAATTCAGCTCCAATTAATGAGATCGCGGTACGGGAATGAAGTTTAGTTTTAACAACAAGACTCTTTAACCCGATCGCGATGACACTAAAAAAAGACCGACTGCAGCCCTACTCCGGTATCGCCTCAACCAAAATTTCATTTCCGGCTTTATCGTAATACGTGCAGGTCATTTTATCCATGCGGATTACCCACTTTTCAATGCCAACAGTAGCACACATTTTTATAAAAGTCAGGAAATCGGTTTTGCCTTGTTGATGCGCCACCAACTCACGCTTGAATTGTTCGCTGTCGGTGGTATCGGCAATTACTAACGGTGCATACTTGGCCGGTACTTGTGCCATGTAATTACCTATACCGTGGTAATCAATGTGCCCATCGGCCACGTAGGCTTCGTAGTGGGTAACACCCAATGCTTTAATTTCTTTTACATACGCAGGGAAATCTGCACCTGATTTTACCTTGCTGTGTGCTGCTTTGATTTGTTCTACTGTAAACATAATTTTTTGGTTTTGTTGTAACGGGAAGCCATTTCTGTTGTGCAAAAATGCAACACCGAAAATCCCCGTGATTGTAAAAAATCGTTTATCTACAGGAAACGCTTAAAATGCTCGGGTGTATCGCCTGTAAATTGTTTGAAGTCTTTAATGAAGTGCGCCTGGTCGAAGAAATTGTTCTCATGGCATATTTCCAGCAGCGACTTTGACTTGCTCATGCCGTTTAGTATCGAGTTGAACCGGATAATAGAAGCAAACTTTTTGGGGGTTGTTCCTACTACTTTGCGAAACCGTTTCTCAAACGGGCTTTGACTGATGAAGAGCCGTTCGTGCAATTCTTTTATGCGGATGTTTCCGTTGTGTTGATAGATAAGCTTAACTGCTTCGCTGATCAGTTTATCGGTTTGAATGTTTTTGAGCTGCGCAATTAAAAACTGTTCTACGATTTTTAACCGTTGTTTATCTGCAGTGGCCGAGGCTAATTTTTCTTCCACTGCGTTTATCTTTTCTTTCTCAAAAATATGATCGAGTGAAAGACTCAGGTTAAAGAGTTCGTTTACCGGATGTGAAGAAAAATGTGCAAAGCCAACTTCCGTAAAATACACCAGTATGGTTCCGATATCTGCGGAGTTTTTAAAGACCTTATAACTATCGCTGATACCCGTTATTCCTGCAGCCGACAAGTTGTGGATTGCATTATTGCTGATGGAAGCAAGCTGACCTTTGTACTGAAACCCGATCACCAACCCCGTAGACGGAAAAACCTTGTATTCCTTTTCCACATTACTCTCCGACACCACCAGGTATTTGATGTAAGGCTTTAGTTGTTCGGTTGGAAAATACCTATCGAATTTGATCATACTTTACCCATTACTACTTTCATTCGATCTGAGCGTACCTATCTGAAATATTCCTCCAGATTCTTTTTCATAAACGCTGCGCTATCGGCAATGCTTTGCATAGGGTCTTTAGCAAAGTTTCCACCTTGTTCGATAAAATAATTTTCCATACCCGACATTTTAGCATCAGGTAAAATAGGTTTGTAGTCAATGCTTCCATTACCAAGTTCCGTATAATCCCGGGTCTTTTTATCCATGTCTTTCACATGCCACATCACATACCGGCCCGGTTGCTTGAGGAAGAGCTCGTGTGGACTTAGCGTTGAGGAGTGAACAGCCCAATACAAATCGATTTGAAGTTTAACAAGGTCAGGATCTGTTTCGTTCATGATCACATCGTAGCCGATCTGTCCGTTCTGATCGATGAATTCAAAATCATGGTTGTGATACGCAAGACCTACTTTTGTGTTTTTCAGACGTGCCCCAATACGATTTAACTTCTCGGCTACAAGTTTGAACTTTTCTATTGTGCGCGATTGCGGATCGAGCCAGGGCCAGGTGATGTAATCCTGTTGTATAGCCCGTGCCCCTTCTATGCACTGATCAACATAGCGATCCAACTCATCATTGGATTTAGTTAAGTACGAATTGAAATCATAATGACCGCTGGTCGTGGTTAAATTAAGATCGGATAATAACGTTTGAAAGGCGGAGGCATCATACCCGTAGTATTTCTTTTGAAAAGGTTCAAACCCATAGGTTTCAAGATTTTTATAGCCCAATGCCGCCACTTGCTTAAGGGTACCCACCACATCTTTAGACAGCGGTTCGCGAATTGTAAAAAGCTGCAGCCCCATTTGATACTTTGGCTTTGCGCGAAACGAAAACCCTATTAAAGCTGCTGCCGTTAAGGCACCGGTTTGCTTAATAAACGTTCTGCGATCTGTTGCATTAGATTGTTGGTGTTCCATACAAGTTCGTTATGTTCGACCAATGTAAGTGTTTGATTTTGATTTGCATGTACCTGTAAAAAAAGATAAGCCTTTTCTTAGAAGTAAAATCAAAACAGGAAATGCCTTTTTAAAATTAACACTGCTGTTGATGAACGAGATCGCAGTATGAAATTTGCGTTTTTAGACTTCAGCTATTGAGATCACCTTGAAGTCAGGTTTTGCAACCTGACTTTCTTTTTCAGCTAATCATTAGTCGGCTCGGAAGGCCCGACTGCGATGCAATACGGACGCATTGTAGGTGTTTATATATAGTATTTAAATGCCAGCGGTGGCCCTTTAATGTCCGTACTTGCAGTCAATATTTCTCCAATCTTATCTGCAAATCTTAAAGTAACCGGAGCACCGTCAGCGAATACACACGCATTGTAATTCAATTTGGTAAGAGCCAAAATATCCTTTAGCACTTGAATGATGTCCGCTTCTCCTTTATTGACTTCAATGAAAATTGGATTGGGAACTTCCATTGACAAAGTCGATTGAGTTTTAGGAACATATCCAACACTCCAAAGAAAGGCGCTCCTTTCATTTACAACAAAGGCATTGCCTCGCATTATGGGGTAACTGCCTTCTGTTTTAAATAGTTTTAAGGGTTTTGTTTTTGTAATGGTGACGCCAACAAGGTTGGTTTCTTTGGGTGTTACCTCTTGAAAGGCTGTCCACTCCTCCGAGTTAAATCTTGTCTTGGCATGAATAAATATTTCTTTTGGATATTCTCCATTTTGCTCCTTGTAAGAATCTATCGCTTGTGTTAATAGAGCTTTTGCCTCTTTAGGTTTCAAATGAAATTCTCCTTTTTTCGGATTATACCAGGGGCCAACTTCTCCTTTAAAAACTGTTCCATCTCCATTGTCTAAAAACATTTGAGCGGCACAACAAGCATTCTTTGGGTCTTTACTTTTTTCAATCTCCTTA
>DPSB01000203.1 GCA_003537495.1 Cytophagales bacterium
GTACAAACTATAGCTTTTTGTTCGGGATTTATTAAAAACCTCAATACCTACTTTTAAGGTTTTGATCATAAAACTTTGCGGTACTGTTTTAAAAAGTGCACGCGGAGGCGTTAATGCTGCATCATCCTGACAGATTGCAGGAACAGATACAATGCAAAGCAAAATGAAAAGTGGGGTTTTCATAAGATTGTGGTTAAGTTAGATGCACAACGAGGCCGGTCGGAACTTAGTATTGCCATTTACACCTTTTCTTAATCGACCCACACAAACGGAAGTAGCTAATCGGAATTAATCCGTTTTAAACTACGGCCCTGATTACGCCAGCGGTTACCGATAACCTGTTACTTCTCCTTACTTTAAGTCAAAATCTATCTCACTCATGAAAGCTTTTCTTTTTACCTTTTTACTTTCTCTGGCGGGCATTAGTTCCTTTGCACAAGGTACCATGTTGTTGCGTCAACCTACTATCAGCAATAGCGATATTGTTTTTGTGTATGCTAACGATTTGTGGATTGTAAGCAAAGACGGTGGCGATGCGCGCAGGCTTACCAGCAACGAAGGCGCAGAAAGCAATCCTCACTTTTCGCCCGATGGCAAGCTCATTGCCTTTACCGGCCAATACGATGGCAATACGGATGTGTACCTCATTCCAACGGAAGGCGGACAACCACAACGCTTAACGTGGCATCCGGGTGCCGATCAGGTAACAGGCTGGACACCCGATGGTGAATCTATTTTGTTTGCAACCAGTCGCGAAGGTGTGTTGCCTACCCGCGAATCAAAAATTTATAAGATCAGTAAAAGCGGGGGCATAGAAGAAGCGCTTCCCATTCCCCGCGCAGTAGCCGGTGAAATTTCTGAAGATGGAAAATTCATCGCTTATCAGCAGATTGGATTCTGGGATCCGGAGTGGCGCAACTATCGGGGCGGGCAAGCCAAACCCATCTGGATTGTTGATCTGAAAAACTATTCATTAAAGATGACTCCCCAAACCGACAACGAACGGCATACCGATCCGGTGTGGTTAAATAACGTGGTGTACTTTTTATCGGAACGCGATTATGCCAACAACGTATGGTCATTCAATCCGGCCAACAACGAATTGAAACAACTTACTTTCCATACCGACTTCGATGCAAAAAGTATTGATGCCGGTGGCGGACAAATTGTATATGAACAAGGTGGTTATTTACATGTATTGAATCCGGCCAATGGGCAAACCAAAAAACTTGTAATTAATGTGCGAGGCGATTTTCATTGGTCGCGCGCGCGTTGGGAAGATGTTCGACCAACTACCTTACTCAATGCTTCGCTTTCGCCTACAGGCCAGCGGGCCTTGTTTGAATACCGCGGTGAAATTTTTACTGTGCCGAAAGAGAAAGGTGATTGGCGCAACATTACCAACACTTCAGGAGCAGCAGATCGCTCACCGGTGTGGTCGCCCGATGGAAAAAGTATTGCTTACTTCAGCGATGCCAGCGGTGAATATCAACTCATGATTACCGATCAGGAAGGATTGGAAAAACCCAAAGTGATCACCATTCCCAATCCAACCTTCTTCTTTCGTCCGCAATGGTCGCCCGATGGTAAGTACATTGCCTTTACTGATACAGATTACAATTTGTTATATACAGATGTGACTACTGGTGTAACAAAAAAAGCTGAAGCCGAAAGGTATGCACATCCTAACCGTACACTTAATCCGATTTGGTCACCCGATAGCAAATGGATTGCTTACGTGCGTTTGAACGACAGTCAATATAAAGTAGTGAAAGTGCACAACGTTGAAACCAATCAAACTTTACAGCTTACCGATGGAATGGCCGATGCCATCTCACCCGTGTGGGATGCTTCCGGTAAATACCTGTACTTTCTGGCGAGTACCAACTATGCATTAAATATCGGTTGGCTGGACATGACTTCTTACGACCGACCGATTACGCGTGCCTTGTATCTGATTGTATTAAATAAAGACGATGCTTCACCTCTGCTTCCGCGCAGTGATGATGAAAGAGAAAAACCCAAAGAAGAAGATAAGAAGGGTACACCTGTAGTTAAGATTGATGTAGATGGAATTGCACAGCGTATTCTGGCTGTGGATGTACCCCTGCGCAATTATACTGAATTGCAACCCGGTCCGGATGGCTATGTATTCTATGCTGAGGCTATTCCCAACCAGCAAGGTTCAACGCTGCATCGCTATAATTTTAAAGACCGGAAGAGTGAAATTTATCTCACCGGAATCAACAGCGCTTCTGTTTCAAACGATCGTAAATCATTGCTCTATCGCAGCAATGCAACATGGGGCATTCTCGGCACTACCGATAACAACAAAAAAACTGGTGACGGCAAACTTGATCTCGTCTTAAAACTAAAAATTGAACCGCGCGAAGAATGGAAACAAATCTTTAAAGAAGGCTGGCGCTACCAACGCGATTTTCTTTATGTAAACAATACACATGGTGCCCCGTGGAATGATGTGTTGAAATGGTACAGCCCGTGGGTAGATCATGTACAACATCGCAGCGACTTGCTTTATGTAGTGGATATTATGGGTGGTGAAATTGCAGTAGGCCATAGCTACACCCGTGGTGGCGATTTACCGGATGTGAAAGAAGTTTCCATCGGACTTCTGGGTGCCGATTATGAAGTTGACAACAAACTCTATCGCATCAAAAAGATTTATACGGGCGAA
>DPSB01000056.1:0-851 GCA_003537495.1 Cytophagales bacterium
TACGAGTACTTTGGCATTCCACACAGTATTTATAATAAGTTTCTTAATAGCTATACACCCGATCGTTTTGCGCGCAGGCATATCTATCACTCTTTTATATATAGAAAAGTGAGTAAGGCGGTAGAGGCTTAGTGCATAAGTAAAAGCAAGCAACTCGGGATTTGCAATCCCGAGTCCAGCTTTCAAAGGATTAAAATCCTTTTGTGTCAATCGTATTCATCGTTCGATAATCAAAAATCACAAGTCAATAATCGCGAATCATAAATCAAATTAAGTTCTTCTATCTTTGCCTTATGCTTGCCAAACCCTGGTTCATTATTAAAGACGAGAACTCCCGCACGTTTGAAGTGGTAACACAATCGCTTAGCGAAAATGCTTTCAGCAATAAAGTAGTGGCCATGCAGCGCGAGGGTTTAAATGTTACTCCGGTGTTGTTGCCGGTAAGCAATCGCCACGCCAGCAAAGAACACATTGCGTTTACGGGCTACACACGCGAGGAAGGTCTCTATAATCGTCTGCTGCAACAACATGCTAAATTAATTCAGCAAAAGTTTGGGGATTGGGAAGAGTGAATTAGTTGTTAGTCTTTAGCTATTAGTAGTTAGTCGTGAGTGCTTCCCTGATAGCTATCGGAATGACTTTTCATAGATAGGTTTGTACACCCTCTGCGAAGCCGTCATCGCGGCCCGGGGGACATACAAATGACGAACAGCTTTTTTAAACCAGTGTCTGATTTCTATTTCTTACCTTAGTCACTCACTAATTAATATGAAACGCATTTTACTGTTACTCCTCCTGCTTCCAACTGCTGCCTACACGCAACACCAGGCCAAAATAACCCGCATCGATTC
>DPSB01000056.1:1163-3653 GCA_003537495.1 Cytophagales bacterium
ACCCGCATCGATTCGGTGCTTACCTACCTCCACCAATACCACTTATTTAATGGTACCGTGTTGATTGGCGAGAAAGGAAAAGTACTTTATAAAAAAGCGTTCGGCATTGCGCATCCGCAAACACAACAGCCGCTTACTACGGGTTCAGCTTTTAACCTGGCCTCGGTAAGCAAGCAGTTTTATACCATGATGACGATGCAGTTGAAAGAGCAAGGCAAACTGAATTACGATGATGCCGTTCAAAAACACTTGCCCATCTTTCCATACAACAACATCACCATTCGCCAGCTCATGAACCAGACTTCCGGGCTGGCAGAATACTTTGATATTGCGCAAGGCGATATGAATCCATTGGATACGCTCACCAATCAATCCATGCTGGAATTACTGGCGCTTAAAAAACCATCACTTGTGTTTGAGCCTGGTACACAATGGCAATACAGTAATACCAACTACACCACGCTCGCTTCCATTATCGAAAAAGTTTCGGGGCTTACAGCCGAACAGTTTTTTGCCAAACACATTGCGGCTCCGCTCAAGTTGAAAAACACGTTTGTGTATCATTTGAAAATGAAATCCTATCCGGCTTCGCGGGTGTTTGGGTTAGATTATGATGGAGTCAATTACAAACTCAACGACCTGGTTCGCTTTGATGGTATTGTAGGCGATGGTAATGTGTATGCATCTGCTGAAGATTTATATGTGTGGGACCAGGCTTTGTACACCGATAAGTTGGTAAAGAAAACTACGTTTGCCGAAGCGATTACCCCAGGCAAGCTTAACAATGGTAAAAACACCGAATATGGTTTCGGGTGGTTTATTCGTGATGCGGGAAAAACTGTTACACATACGGGCGGTTGGGTTGGCTTTGGTACGGAGATAACCCGATATATCGATAAAAACCAAACCATAATTGTATTGGATAACTCTTCCAACTTTCGTGCACACACATTGGTAAAAAACATTTGGGAAGGAAAGCCTACTACATTACCTAAAACACAACTGATCAGTAATGTAAAAATTATAGATGGTACCGGGCAGTCGGCTGTTGCCGGAGGTGTGCGTGTATTAAACAACCGCATCTGGCACGTGGGTAAGCTTACTGCTTTTAATGGCGAAAGTATTACCGATGGAAAAGGGAATGTACTCGCCCCAGGCTTTATCGATAATCATAGTCACCACGATGGTGGCCTTGAAAAAAATCCATCAGCTATAGCCGTTACCAGTCAGGGTATAACTACGATTGTAGTAGGGCAAGATGGCGGTTCAGATGCGATGGATTCGATTCAAAACTCAATAAAGAAATTTCCGGTAAGTATAAACGTGGGCTCCTTTACGGGACATGCTTCGTTGCGCGAAAAAGTGATGGGTAAAAATTTATTGCGCAAGGCAACACCTGTGGAGATTGATTCGATGAAAGTATTATTAAAGCGTGAAATGGAAAAAGGTTCATTGGGTTTAAGCACCGGACTTGAATATGAAGAAGGATTTTACAGCTCGCGCGATGAAGTAGTGGCGTTAGCAAAAGTTGCAGCCGAAAGTAAAGGCCGCTATATCAGCCACCTCCGCAGCGAAGATTTGAATCTGGAAGACGCCATTGATGAAATTATTCACATCGGCTACGAAGCGAAGATACCCGTACAGATTACACACATTAAAATAGCCATGCGCAGCAAGTGGGGTAACTCCGAAAAAATACTGCGCCAATTAGAAATGGCGCGACAACAAGGCATCAACATAACAGCCGATATTTATCCTTACACGATGTGGAACTCCACACCGCGCGTACTCTTTCCGAAAAAAGATTTTGAAAATTTGGCGAGTGCTGAGTTTGCTACACGCGAGTTGTTCGATCCGGCTGCATCGGTAATGGTCCGTTATACTCCCAATGCGGCCTGGCAAGGAAAAACAATAAGTGAAATTGCTGCCATCAATAAAGAAACTTCAGCGCAAGCGTTATTGCGCATCATCCGCGAAAGCGCAGCCCCGGAACAAGGTGCAACTATTGTAGCAAAGAGCATGAGTGAAACAGACATCAGCAATTTTATGAAGTGGCCATACACCAGCATTTGTTCCGATGGTACCATGCGTGGGCATCCGCGTGGGCACGGATCGTTTACACGGGTGTTGGGTAAATATGTGCGCGAACAAATACTGATGCCGTTGGAAACGGCCATTCAAAAGATGACCAGCCTGGCGGCAGAGAATGTGGGTATTAAAAACCGCGGCCTGATTGCACCGGGTTATTTTGCTGATCTGGTTTTATTCAATCCGGAAACAGTGATTGATAATGCTACCATTGAATACCCAACTGCTTTATCGACCGGTATTGATTCGGTTTGGGTAAATGGTAAACTGGTGTATGCTGATCAGAAACCCGTAACGAATTATCCGGGTGTATTGATTAGACGTTAATAGTAGTTAGTCCTGAGTAGATAGTCTTTAGTATGGTTGTTCAGATTGCAACTACTAAATACTCAAGACTAAGGA
>DPSB01000056.1:3946-4224 GCA_003537495.1 Cytophagales bacterium
TAAATACTCAAGACTAAGGACTAACGACTATGAACTAATGACTATTTAGCTGTAACCTGAAAAGCCCGCTCGCCATTCTTTTCTACTTCGCGCAGGGTGCGCAACTTTTTCATTTCTTCCAACATGGGCAATAGCGCGGTATCGTCTGTAATTTTAAGATGAGCCTTTAATTCTGAAAGCGATTTGATTTCGTTGGGAGTTTTCCGAAAATCGGTAATAAAATTAAGGATGTCGATCTTTTTAATAAACATGATAAAACAAGTTTGAGGATTTAACGG
>DPSB01000621.1 GCA_003537495.1 Cytophagales bacterium
GATTGGCACCAATTACTTTGTGTACACCGGCTTCTTTGGTGCGTTTAATTGAACGTGCGTGAGCCAAATTTGCATAGTTGATACTCGCGATCATCAGAATAAAAATTCCTACCGCAGAAAAAATGTACACGTACAAAATGTTGCCGCGACCAGTGGTGTCATTATTCAAATGGTTAGAATTAAGATGAATGCCGTGCAGCGGTTGCACCACCAGTTCGGCATCAGCTTTTGGATTATGTTCTTTTATCAGGTTTCTGATCTTATCGGCAAAAGCCAATGGGTTTGCCGAAGCCGAAAGCCGGGTGTATGTATAATAGTTGTTGTAATTCCATTTCGTCAGGTCATCGTACCCACCAGCCCGCACAAATTCCATAGGAATAACAAAGTCGAAATGTATGTGCGAATTGTCCGGTACATTTTTAAACACGGCAGCTACTAACAACTCTTTACTAAGTATTGTTAAGGTTTTACCAATCGGATTTTCGGTATTGAAATAAATGGCTGCGAGTCGCTCCGAAATCATCACCGCATCAATAGTTGATGCAAAGGTTTTGTGTTCGCCATTTACAATTGGAAAAGTAAACACTTCAAAAAATTCCGGATCAGCAAAAATTCCTTTCTGCACAAAAGCAGTCTCATCTCTGCGAATAGTAAATTCTCCTGTGCCCATGCGGCAAGAAGCCTCCACTTCGATAAACGTGTTCTTTAAATGCGGAGCCAAAGGCGCAGGTGTTACGGCAACCGGATAAATTTCGTTGTTGTCGTTAAACTGATTTTGAACTATGCGGTAAATGTTCTTGCTATCCGGATGAAAACGATCGTAACTCCACTCTTCTTCTACCCAAAGAAAAATAAGGATGAATGCACTAAGGCCCACAATTAACCCCAACAGGTTTATGAGCGAGTAGATGCTGCGCATCTGGCGCAGCACTATTTTAAAGTAACTGGAAAGCAAGTTGAAAGTATTTCAGACTCCGTATCGAAAGTAAGATGCTGCGGCATCAATCGGAAGTGCGTGTAAGAAATCTTGAGTTTTTACTCTACTTCAACAATTATTTCAATCTCTACCGCAATGTTGCTGGGCAGGGAGTTCATCCCCACAGCCGAGCGGGCATGTTTTCCTTTCTCGCCAAACACGGCTACCATCAAATCCGAAAATCCATTTATCACTTTGGGTTGATCAATAAAGTTATCGGTGCAATTAACCATGCCCAATACTTTTACTACACGCTTTACTTTGTTCAAATCGCCCAGCTCGCCTTTAAGTGTAGAAAGAATTGAGATGGCCGTTTGTTTGGCGGCTTCATAACCCTGCTCGGTGGTTAGGTCGGCACCTACTTTGCCGGTAATGTTACTGCCATCGGCTTTGGTTGGGCCATGCCCCGCCAGAAATATCAGGTTGCCCGTACGCACCGCCTTAACATAATTAGCCATCGGTTTGGTAGGTGTATATAACTCAATCCCCAATTCCTTCAACTTTTTATCGAAGTCAACTTTCTGTGCGAAGCCAGAACCGACACACAAACAAAAAAAACAGGCAACTAAAATGTGTTTCATAGATTTTATTTTTTCAGAACAGGAAGGTATAAAACTTTGTGCGAAACGCGGTAACTTCCAAACAAATTGTAATAAGATGGCTGATGTTTTTAGGTGCCCGTGGTGCCTGGGGTTTGATCAATACATAAAGTACCACGATGAAGAATGGGGCGTACCTGTACATGACGACCGCACGCATTTTGAATTTCTGATATTGGAAGGTGCACAAGCCGGATTAAGTTGGGCAACCATTTTAAAAAAGCGTGAAGGCTATCGGAAAAATTTTGCCGATTTTGATCCGGTTAAAGTTGCACGATTCACTGAAAAGAAAATTGAAAAGATACTGCAAGACCCGGCCATCGTTCGCAATAAGTTAAAAGTGTATGCGGCTGTTAACAATGCCAAGCGTTTTCTGGAGGTGCAAAAAGAGTTTGGAAGCTTCGATAAGTATATCTGGAGTTTTGTGGGTGGCAAACCAATCGTAAACAAATGGAAATCGTTAGGGCAAGTAGCACCCACCACCCAAGAATCAGATGCACTAAGTAAAGATTTAATCAAGCGTGGGTTTAAGTTTGTGGGCAGCACAGTAATCTATGCGCACATGCAAGCGTGTGGGTTGGTGAATGATCATTTGGTGGATTGTTTTAGGTACACCAAGGTGAGTAAGTAGCTCTGTTGTATTTTTGTACACCGTTCCATTTATTACCAGATGCAGCAGATACTTATAGCCGAAGACGACACCAATATTGCTTCAGACCTGAAGCAACAATTTCAAAACGAAGGGTTTGAAACAGAAGTAGTTTTTGATGGTGTACTTGCCGAAAAAATCATACTGCGCAAAACTTTCGATTGCATCATTCTTGATATTAACATGCCCGGCAAAAACGGCCTCGATGTATGCAAAGCCGTTCGAACCCAAAAAATTACAACACCCATACTAATGCTTACCGCATTTGGAGAAGTGGAAGACAAACTGACGGGTTTTGAAAATGGAGCTGATGATTACCTAACCAAACCATTTTTCTTTAAAGAACTTCTGGCTCGCGTAAAGGCGCTGTTGAAGCGGGGGGCAAGGCAACACGAACCCGCACAAGTACTAACCATTAGCGATCTGTTGATTGACCTCTCAACTAAAACAGTCGAACGCGGTGGTGTGGCTATTAAACTTACTGCGCGTGAGTTTGAAATTTTAACTGCTTTAGCTGAAGCCAAGGGCGGTGTGGTTTCAAAAAAAACGCTCATCAAAAAAATTTGGGGCACATTGGTGGAAGTAAATACTAATACCATAGAAGTGTTTATTAACTCGCTTCGAAATAAAATAGACAAACAACACGAGGTAAAATTAATTCATACCCGGCCGGGGTTCGGATATGTCTTAGGGGTAGGTCAACATGAAAATTAGAAATCGGATTTTATTATTTTTTGCAGGTTCTTTCCCTGTGGTGCTGGGTATAGCTTTATTAGCCGTTTACTTTAGCATGGCCGAGTACCGCGAAGAAGAGTTTTTGCAGCGCCTGAAAGAAAAAACCACCACTACTTTACGATTACTAATCGATGTTCAGAAAATTGATCATGCATTACTGCGGGCACTAGATGAAACAACCATTAATAATCTGTACGATGAAAAAATTCTGCTCTTTGATGCCGATGGAAAAATTATTTACGCCAGTGTAGACGACACTGCCGTTCTTTTTCCACTTGACTTGTTGCAGGATTTAAAAGAAGGCACCACCGAAATTTTTTATCGTGAAGGCGAGTACGATGTATACGCACACGTACTTGAAAAAAATGGCGAAAAATATTATGCTATCGGAAAGGCAAATGACATTTACGGAAAAGAGAAACTTCGCTTTCTGGTATGGACACTTCTGGGTGTTTTTACTGTTTCCGTTTTGTTAGAGGCTCTCATCGCGCTTTATCTTTCGCGGCAAATCTCGCAACCAATTGTGCGCCTTACCAATGAAGTAAACAATAAGTCCATTAACAATCTTACGCAGGTGTATGTGCCCGCTACCCGCGATGAGATTGCTTCGCTGGCTAACGGCTTTAATAACATGCTGGGCCGGGTGGAGCAATCTTACTCGTATCAGAAAAATCTTATTCATCATGTTTCGCACGAGCTAAAAACTCCTATTGCTGTTCTGATCTCCAATATTGAGCGGGTACTAAATGAAAAAGATCCACAACACTGGCAGGAAAGTTTAGAGTTTCAGAAAAACGGGCTGATGCAGATGAGTACGGTGGTAACTACGCTGTTGGATATTTCAAAATTCGAAACTGATCCAACGCATGTGTTTTCAGAATCGGTACGCATTGATGAACTCATTTTTTCTTGTATAGAAAGTTTGCAGGCGGTGTATCCAAACGCCAGATTTGAAGTTGCCATTCATAAAAATGTAAATGATGCCGGAGAATTAAGTTGCCCCGGTAATGAACGGATGCTACACATTGCATTTATTAATGTGCTTAAAAATGCTATTGCTTATTCTGACGATGAACGCGTAACCATTGAAATCACCACCGAGGAAAATAAACTGTGTATTTGGGTGGACAATAACGGGCCTACACTTTCTGATAAAGATCAGGCAGGTTTGTTTTCCTACTTCTTTCGTGGTAATAATACCATCAAAAAAGTGGGTATCGGGCTTGGCCTTGTTATGGTTTCTAAAATTGTTCTATTACACCACGGCACCATTCTATACCTCATAACCGAATCGAATAAAAACAGATTCGTTATTTCATTACCTCAGTCTTAAGCTAACCTTTATCCGGCTTAAGGTTTTCTTAAGCCGGTTACCCGTTAGTGTTGCAGTATGAAATTTCTGCACACGGTATTGATAGCACTTATTTCTTTTGGTGGATTTGCCCAAAAGAAAGCGCAACTCACATTGGCCCAGGCCGATAGTTTGTTTTTGAGCAAGAATCTGCTTCTGTTGGCAGGGCAGTATAACATTCAGGCTAAAGAAGCACTAATCATCCAGGCTCGCGCCTATCCTAACCCAATATTTGTTGCCGATGTAAATGCCTACGATCCCGAAAACAACAAAACTTTTCATGTGGGCCAAACCGGTCAGAAATTTTTTCAACTGGAGCAACTCATTTTACTGGGGGGTAAACGTAAAGCCGAAATAGATATCGCCAAACAAAACACAAAGCTTGCTGCACTTGAGTTGGAAGACCTGCTGCGAAGCCTGCGTTACCAACTTCATGCTGGCTTTTACATCGTTAACCAGCAACGCATTACGCTGGAAAAATTCGACCGTCAGTTAGATGTATTAGATACACTAATCAGCGCGTACGAAAAGCAGGTGGCACGCGGTAACCTTCCGCTTAAAGATGTTATTCGCCTTAAAGCGGTTTACTTCAAAATCAATAACGATAAAAGTGAACTGGCTAATAATTATTTCGCACAGCAGCAAAACATTCAGCTCATGCTGCAAACCGACAATTACATTGAGCCTGTTATTAATGATCGTGATTTTGACAACCTGATCACACCCATCGTTTACAATACCCTGCTGGATAGCGCACTGCAAAACCGACCCGATCTTAAGCTGGCAGGTGAAGCAGAGGCGCTTGCTCTTTTAAATGTACGGCTTCAAAAAAAGATGGCTATTCCGGATATGGCCCTTAACAGTTCGTACGATCAACGCAGCGGAGCTTTTGTAAATCAGGTAAATGTAGGTGTTAGCATTCCATTGCCACTGTGGAATCGCAACCGGGGCAACATCAAAGCAGCTCAATACGAAATGCAATCGGCCAATGTTTACCAAAAACAAAAAACCACCGAGGTGCAAACGGAAGTGCGCGCAGCATGGCAAGACCTTACGCTTAGTCTTTCAGAATATCAAAAAATTAAAACGTTCTATAGCAGCGATTTTGATACGGTGTTTAATGGTGTAAACCAGAATTTTCAGCGAGGTAATATCTCCATTCTGGAGTTTGTAGACTTCTTCGAATCCTATAACGAATCGCTTAGCGAATACGAGCGCGTTAAAAATTACCTGGCCACATCGGCCATGCAAATAAATTATGTAACTGCTTCTAAAATTTATTAAATCCATGAACCGAACTCATTCTGTACTGCTCTCCGTCTTTCTGCTGTTGGCTTGCTCAAACGAAAAAAAATATGAAGAAACAGGTGTGGCTTTTTCCATAAGCGACACCATGCTGGCAAGTTGCGAGTTTTACAATGCCGGAGAAGAGCCTGTGAAAAATGAAATCCGGTTGTTCGGAAAAATTACAGTCGATAATAATAAAATGGCTCATGTAAACTCCATTGTTGGTGGAATTGTACTTACCGTAAATGCCGAACTGGGCGATTATGTAAAACAAGGCCAGACATTAGCCACTGTGCGAAGCAGCGAGGTGGCTGAGTTTCAACGGCAACGTCTGGATGCACAAAGTGATGTAGCCGTAGCCGAAAAAAATCTTCAGGTTACAAAAGAACTCTTTGAAGGCAAGCTAAACTCTGAACGCGATGTAAATGCTGCCGAAAAAGAATGGATAAAAGCCAAAGCCGAACTGGCTCGCATTAACGAAGTATATGCCATCTACAAATTGCGCGATGGCTCTACCTACACCATTTCAGCTCCCATCAGCGGATTTGTTCTAGACAAAACTATTTTTCCGAACGAGCAACTACGCGGTGATGTTTCCGAAGCACTCTTTTCTATTTCAGAAATAGACGAAGTGTGGGCTATGGCCAACGTAAGCGAAAGCGATATTTCTAAAATACAGTTGGGTTACGATGCCGAAGTGCGCACGTTGGGTTTTCCCGATAAGGTGTACAAAGGAAAAATAGATAAGATTTTTAATGCGATTGATCCGGAAACAAAAGCCATGAAAGTGCGGGTGCGCATTCCCAACGAAAACTTTCAATTGAAGCCCGAAATGATGGCCACGGTAAATGTAATCTTCACCGAAAAACAATCGCTGATTGCCGTGCCCTCATCCTCCATCATTTTTGATAAAAGTAAAAACTGGGTAATGGTGTATAAAGATCGCCAGAACATTGAAACGCGCAACGTAGAAGTGTATCGGCAATTGGGCGATGTAACCTATCTGCTAAATGGTTTACAACCTGGCGAAAAAGTTATATCGAAGAACGGGCTGTTTGTGTACGATGCTATAAACGATTAAGCAATGGGAAAATTTATCAGAAACATAATTGCCTTCTCGCTAAAGAATCGATTCTTCACTTTCTTCTGGGTTACACTATTGGTAATTGGTGGTGTATTCTCCTTTATCAAAATTCCAATTGAAGCCTTTCCGGATGTTACCAACACGCAAATTATTATTGTAACCGAATGGAATGGGCGCAGTGCCGAAGAAGTAGAACGCTTTGTAACCACGCCAATCGAAATTGCCATGAACAGTGTGCAGCGCAAAACCAACGTGCGCAGCATAACCATGTTCGGGTTATCGGTAATCAAAATTATTTTTGATGATGATGTGGAAGATTTCTTTGCCCGCCAGCAGGTAAACAATCAACTACGCAATGTGCAGTTGCCCGATGATGTGGAGCCCGAAGTGCAGCCACCTTACGGCCCAACCGGAGAAATTTTTCGGTATGTACTGAAAAGTGAAAGCCGCGATTCACGCGATCTGCTCACCATTCAAAACTGGACTATTGACAGACAATTACGTGCCGTGCCTGGCGTGGCCGATGTAGTTGCCTTTGGCGGAAGAGAAAAAACGTACGAGATCAGCATTAATCCTGTGCAGCTTCAAAAGTATAATCTTACTCCAACCGAATTATTTGAAGCCATCTCCAAATCAAACCTGAATGTAGGTGGCGATGTAATTGAAAAAAACGGACAAGCTTATGTGGTGCGCGGCATTGGTTTACTTTCCTCGGTAGAAGAAATTGAAAACACGATTGTTGATATCTACAACGGCAACCCATTGTTGGTAAAACGGGTAGCCACCGTTAACGAAAGCAGTCTGCCACGCGTAGGTCAGGTTGGGTTAAATGATAATGACGATGTGGTAGAAGGAATTGTGGTAATGCGTAAAAACGAAAACCCCAGCGAAGTACTGGCACGCGTAAAAGCAAAAATTGAAGAACTAAATACACAGATACTGCCCAGCGATGTAAGCATGGAAACATTTTACGATCGCGATAACCTGATGGCGTATTGCACCAAAACCGTAATGCATAATCTGGTAGAAGGTATGATTCTGGTTACGGTAATTGTTTTCATTTTTATGGCCGACTGGCGCACCACCATTATTGTAGCCATAGTAATTCCACTATCGCTACTGTTTGCGTTTCTATTATTAAAGTTGCGCGGCATGAGTGCCAACCTGCTATCGCTTGGCGCTGTTGATTTTGGAATAATCATAGATGGGGCCGTGGTAATGGTGGAAGGATTGTTTGTGGCCCTTGATCATGAAGCCCAAAAACATGGCATGAGCAGATTTAATCGCCTAAGCAAACTTGGGCTTATTAAAAAGACCGGTGCCGAAATGGGCAAAGCCATCTTCTTTTCCAAACTCATCATCATCTCGGCCCTGCTGCCCATCTTCGCCTTTCAAAAAGTAGAAGGCAAAATGTTTTCGCCACTGGCATTTACGCTGGGCTTTGCATTACTAGGAGCCTTGTTGTTTACCCTTACGCTGGTGCCACTGCTTAGCGCGATGTTGTTAAAAAAGAATGTGAAAGAGAAACACAACTTCTTTATCGATTTTGTAAACAACTCCGTAGCCAAAGCTTTCGGGCTTACATTCAGAAAAAGGCGAATAACCGTTGCTGTTGCACTAATCAGCTTTGCCGGCACACTATTCTCAGCACAGTGGCTTGGCACCGAGTTTCTGCCGCAGCTAAACGAAGGTGCGCTTTGGGTTGAAGCAAAACTACCCATGAGCTCGTCCTTAAGTGAAACTGTAAAAATGGTAAGTGTGCTGCGCGATGAGTTGAGAACCTTCCCCGAAGTAAACGGTGTACTCTCGCAAACCGGGCGCAGCAATGATGGTACCGACCCCAGCGGTTTCTACTATGTACAGATGCAGGTAAACCTAAAGCCTAAAGAAGAGTGGCAACGAAAAATCAGCATGGATGGGTTGGTTGAAGAAATGGATACCAAACTCAAAAAATACCAGGGCATTAATTACAACTACTCGCAACCGATTATCGACAACGTGGCCGAAGCCGTGGCCGGGATGAATGCCAGCAATGCCGTAAAAATTTATGGTAACGATCTGAACCAACTGGATGCTATTGCCAATCAGGTTCTGGATCAGATTAAAGATGTGGACGGCATTAAAGATGTGGGCATTCTGCGCAACATTGGCCAACCCGAAATGAGCATTGTGCTGGACGAAGAGCGTATGGCCATGTATGGTGTTACCAAAGCCGATGCACTTACCGTAATTGAAATGGCCATTGGTGGTAAAACCGCTACTGTTAAATACGAAGGCGAAAAAAAGTTTGACCTCCGCATTCGCTACGCACAGAATTTTCGTAAAGATGAAGACGACATTATGATGCTGATGATACCCAGCATTAAAGACGAAAAAATTCCCTTAAAGGAAATTGCGTCTATCAAACAGATAACCGGTCCTGCTTTTATCTACCGCGACAATACAAAACGTTTTATAGGTGTGAAGTTTTCGGTGCGCGAGCGCGATTTAGGAAGCACCATTGCGGAAGCTCAGAAAAATGTAAATGAAAACATTCATCTGCCACAAGGCTATAGCATGACGTGGACCGGTGAATTTGAAAACCAGGTGCGCGCCACACAAACATTGGGGCAAGTAGTGCCCATTAGTCTTATTCTTATTTTCTTATTGCTGTTTATCATGTTTGGCAACGTGCGCGATGCCGGTTATGTGCTTATTAATGTTCCGTTTGCACTGATTGGTGGCATTATTGCCTTGCATGTTACAGGTATCAACTTTGGTATTTCTGCAGGTGTTGGTTTTATTGCTTTGTTTGGTATATGTGTGCAGAATGGTGTAATTCTTATCAGCGAGTTTCATAAACAAACCCATCAGTTGGGTAATCTTTCGCAGGCAATTTTTAATTCGGTAAAGGTGCGCACGCGCCCTGTGGTAATGACGGCCCTAATGGCTGCTATTGGTTTGCTGCCAGCCGCACTTTCTACCGGCATCGGTTCCGAATCGCAAAAGCCATTGGCCATTGTAATTATAGGCGGACTGGTAACGGCCACCATTTTTACACTGCTGGTGTTCCCCATTTTTTATTACTGGGGTAACAAACGCAAGCACGAAGTAGCGGCATAAGTTAGGGTTGGGGTTGTTGGGTAAGCCCTGTGCCTTCGGGTGCAGGGCTTTTGTTTTAGTCCACATGCTATGTTAAAGTTCCTAAACAGATGTCGAAATTTTTCAATAGCACCGGAACTTTTGGTAACATTGTATGTTTAAACATGTAATAATCAAAAACCAATTTCAAACCATGAAAAAACTAGTATTAATGATGGTGGCAGGTATTATGCTGGCAGCCTGTACGCCTAAGAACCCCGAAGGAGATAAAGCAGAAACTACTGATAGCGCAACCGTTGGCGCAGCCGAAGGAACCGAAATAGCGCTTAACACCGCAGCTTCCAAAATTATCTGGACTGGCAGCAAAGTATCAGGATCACACACAGGCGCTGTGGCCCTTAAATCAGGTTCGTTAACTGTAAAAGATGGTGCTATTACCGGTGGTAACTTTGTGGCCGACCTTGGTACCATTACTAATACCGATATGCAAGGGGAGTTCAGCGATAAGCTGGTAGGTCATTTAAAGTCTGAAGACTTTTTTGACATTGCCAAGTTCCCAGAGGCCACTTTCGAAATCACTAGTGTAACCGCAGGAACTGAAGCTGGTAAAGTAACTATCTCAGGTAACCTGACTATGCGTGGTGTAACCAAAAACATTACCTTCCCTGCAACTGTAACCGAAGCAACTGAAACATCCGTTAAGGCTTCTGCCGATTTTAATGTATTGCGCGAAGACTGGGGTTTGGTTTATACCGGTATGGCCGATGACTTAATCAGCAAAGAATTTAATCTGAAGATTGAATTGGTAGCCGGAGTAGGCGCTTAATTCTTTCAGGTATTTTGAATTTAAAAAACCCATTGCGCAAGCGATGGGTTTTTTGTTTGGAAGTTGTTGCTGTCAAAAGTAATTCTTAGTGCATGGTGTAGGTCGTTCTCAATCTTCCAATTCAATATTGGCCCATGTCAAGGGTTCATCTTTGTTGTCATTGTTAAAAAGGCACCCGAAAGTTAGTCCTCCGTTTTCATAAGGTCCATTAAAAGTCCAGTGGTGCCTAT